>CAKTAS010000007.1:0-28019 GCA_934529095.1 uncultured Gemmiger sp.
ATATCATCCAGAGCGCCGACGGACTCCATCAGATCAGCAGAATCAACAACCTTGATAGACAACTGTTCAGCTTTCTGACCGGCACAGCCTACAAGCCGTTTGAGGGTCACGCAGTGAAACACAAGGTTGTCATAATGAATCTGGCGGTTAGAACCGTCCTTCGGGGTGAAATCGCCGGTTTTACGCTCAACGCCAATAACCTGATACAACATTTTACTTCTCTCTTTCTGCTGGTCTTATCTCTTTGCCAGCTCTCTTTTTTGTACTTTTCGGTCAGGTTCAAGGTTTTTCAACCTTTGCATTGATTATAAAACTTTAAGATAAGGAAAAAGTTTGCAGCGCCCTCTTGCACGGGGGCGCTGCTTTTGTTATAATAAGAATTTGTTGAGCAACTTAGGATTTTAGGCTCCGCCGCGCTTTGGGTGCGGCGCAAACCGACGCGAGGCTGGCGGTCTTGCGTGCGGTCAAAATCTATTCCGCCGGAGTATTGTATGAAAACAAATCAACTGTCCGTCACGCGGCTGGTGCGCTGCGCCGTAATTGCTGCTGTGTATGTCGTGCTGTGTCTGGCTTTGGCGCCGTTCAGCTATGGTGCTGTGCAGGTGCGCATTGCCGAAGCCCTTTGCCTGCTGCCCGTCTTTGGCGCCGAGTATATCGTCGGCGTGACGCTGGGCTGCTTTTTGGCAAATCTGCTGGGTTCCACGGTCATTGACGTGGTGTTTGGCACGCTGGCTACCCTGCTGGCCTGCCTTGTCACCTACAAGCTGCGCGATGTGCGCGTGAAGGGGCTGGCGATCCCGGCATCGCTGCCGCCCGTCGTTTTTAATATGCTGATCGTCGGTGCGTTTGAGATCACCTTCTTTTTCTCCGATACGGCACCCACGGCGGCGCTGGCTGCCTTCAATGCCGTGGCAGTGGGCATCGGGGAAATCATCAGCTGCACGGTCGTAGGCGTTGCTCTGGTCAAGCTGGTGGAATCCAACGAAGGCTTGAAACGCATCTTTACAGAAAAATAAGAGGTTACTTCTATGCGCCCGGAACTGATTTTGTGGGATTGGAACGGTACTTTGCTGGATGATGTGGATCTGTGCCAAGACGCGCTCAACCGTCTTTTGGCAAGGTTCGGCTATCCGCAGCAGTACACCCGCGAGCAGTACCGGGCGGTTTTTGGTTTTCCGATCGAGGATTATTACCGCCGTGCCGGGTTCGATTTTGCCCGCCACAGCTTTGCCGAGCTGGCAGAAAGCTATATGCAGGATTATATCCCCGCCAGCGAAAGCTGCCCCTTGGCGGACGGCGCCCTGTATGCGCTGGAAGCATTTCGCGCCGCAGGGGTGCGGCAGGTGATCTTATCCGCCAGCCCGGTGACCACGCTGGAACGGCAGGTGCGCGAGCGAAACGTCCTGCCCTATTTTGACCGCCTGCTGGGGCTGGGCGATATTTACGCCAAGAGCAAGGTCGAGGTCGGGCTTTCCTTTATGCGAGAAAGCGGCGCGGATGCCGCCAAGACCGTGATGATCGGGGACTCGGTACACGACTTTGAGGTGGCGCAGGCGCTGGGCGTGCAGTGTGTGCTGCAAAGCGCCGGGCATCAGCCGCCCGAAACGCTGCGCACCACCGGCGCACCGGTTTTGCCGGGGCTGCGGCAGGCTGCCGACTGGATTTTACAGGAAAAATAAAAATAATTTTGCAATGCACCCGCACAGGATTTGACAGCATACCCCGTGCGGGTGTATTATATTATGGTATGCAAGTGTAAATTAAGCCCCCGGAAACGGGCGGCGGAAAATACAGGGGATCACTTATGTCTTTTTTTGAAAAACTGTTCGGTACCTTTTCCGACAAGGAGCTGAAACGCATTGCCCCGCTGAAGGACAAGGTTTTGGCTTTGGAGCCTGAGATGCAGAAGCTGTCCGACGAGGAGCTGAAAGCCAAGACTGCCGAGTTCAAGGAGCGTCTGGCAAAGGGCGAAACGCTGGACGACCTGCTGCCCGAGGCTTTTGCCGTTTGCCGTGAGGCGGACTGGCGCGTGCTGGGTATGAAGCCCTACCCCGTGCAGATCATCGGCGGCATTGTGCTGCACCGCGCCTGCATTGCAGAGATGCAGACCGGTGAAGGCAAAACGCTGGTGGCGACCATGCCCGTGTACCTGAACGCCCTGACCGGGCGCGGCGTACACGTTGTCACTGTCAACGACTATCTGGCGCGCCGCGACAGCGAGTGGATGGGCAAGGTATACCGTTTCCTGGGGCTGAGCGTGGGTCTGGTGGTTCACGGTGTTGAGTCCACCGACCGCAAAAAGGCGTATGAAGCGGATGTTACCTACGGCACCAACAACGAGTTCGGCTTTGACTACCTGCGCGACAATATGGTGGTGTACAAGGCCAATATGGTGCAGCGCGGTCACGCCTTTGCCATCGTGGACGAGGTGGACTCCATCCTGATCGACGAGGCGCGTACCCCCTTGATCATCAGCGGCAAGGGCGAGGATTCCAGCGCGATGTACAAGCGCGCGGACGACTTTGCCAAGACCCTGAAAAAGAGCGTTATCGTAGAGCTGGACGACAAGGTTTCTGCCGAGGAGCAGGTGGACGGCGACTACGTTGTGGACGAAAAGCGCAAGACCGCTACCCTGACCGAGAGCGGCGTGCAGAAGGCGGAAGCGTTCTTTGGCGTGGAAAACCTGGCGGATGCCGACAATATGTCGCTGCGCCATTACATTGACGGCGCTATCAAGGCGCGCGGCGTTATGCACCGCGATATTGACTACATCGTCAAGGACGGCGAGGTCATCATCGTGGATGAGTTCACCGGTCGCTTGATGTACGGACGCCGCTTTAACGAGGGTCTGCATCAGGCGATTGAAGCAAAAGAGGGCGTGACCGTTGCCGCCGAAAGCAAGACGCTGGCGACCGTCACCTTCCAGAATTATTTCCGTATGTACGACAAGCTGTCCGGTATGACCGGCACGGCGTCCACCGAGGCGGACGAATTCAGCGAGATCTACGGCTTGCAGATCGTAAGCATTCCCACCAACAAACCCAAGGCGCGCAAGGACCTGCCCGACAGCGTGTACAAGACCGTGAACGGCAAGTACAACGCCGTGATCGACCAAGTGGCAGAGTGCCACGCCAAGGGTCAGCCGGTGCTGGTCGGCACCGTCAGCGTGGAAAAGAGCGAAGCGTTGTCCAAGCTGCTGAAAAAGCGCGGCATTGAGCATAACGTGCTGAACGCCAAGCAGCACGAGCGCGAGGCGGAGATCGTTGCGCAGGCCGGCAAGCAGGGCGCTGTGACCATTGCCACCAATATGGCAGGCCGCGGTACCGATATTATGCTGGGCGGCAACGTTTCGTATATGGCAAAGGCGGCGCTGCGCAAGGAGCTGGCGCACGACCTGACGCAGGAATTTGCTGCCGTCAAGGACGAATACGAACACGCCAAGGCACGCGCCAAGGCTGCCGGCACCGAGCTGCCCACCCCGCCGGAGCTGGATATGGACGCCAAGCTGGAGCGTTTGCTTGCCGAGTGTGACGGTCACGCCGACACCGAGGATACCGAGATTTTGCACGCACGCCGCCGCTTTGACGAGCTGTGCGCCGAGTATGAGCCGGAAATCAAGCGCGAGGCGGCTGCCGTGCGCGAGGCGGGCGGTTTGTTTATCATCGGTACCGAGCGCCACGAGAGCCGCCGTATCGACAACCAGCTGCGCGGTCGTGCCGGACGTCAGGGCGACCCCGGTGCTTCCCGCTTCTTCCTGAGCCTTGAGGACGATCTGATGCGCATTTTCGGCGGCGAGCGTGTGCAGAACTTGATGGATACCTTGGGGCTGGAAGAAGATATGCCCATTGAAAACAAGCTGATCACCAACACCATCGAGAGCGCCCAGAAAAAGCTGGAAGCCTCCAACTTTGCCATCCGTAAACAGGTGCTGCAGTACGATGATGTTATGAACCAGCAGCGCGAGATCATCTACAAGCAGCGCCAGATGGTGCTGGACGGCGAGGACATCAGCGGCAAGCTGCACGAAATGATGCGCCAGTCCATTGACGATGCCTGCGGCAACTACCTGAATGGCGAAACCCCCGACGATTGGGATTTTGCCGGTCTGCGCCGCCACTTTATGAACTGGCTGTGCCTGCCCAGCGACTTCAACTATACCACCGAGCAGCTGAACGACATCACCCGTGAGGGCATTGCCGACGAGCTGTACAAGCGCGGTATGGAGATCCTCTCCGCCAAGGAAAGCAAGTACGGCGCTGCTACCATGCGCGAGCTGGAGCGCATCTGCCTGCTGCGCAATGTCGACTCCAAGTGGATGGAACATATCGACAATATGGATCAGCTCAAGCAGGGCATGGGTCTGCGCGGCTACGGTCAGCATGACCCCGTGGTGGAATACCGTCTGGAAGGCTTTGCCATGTTTGACGAGATGATCGCCTCCATCCGGGAGGATGCCGTGCATATGCTGCTGACCATTGAGGTGCGCCAGCAGAACGCCGAACCCAAGCGCGAGCAGGTGGCAAAGCCCACCGGCGAGGGTGCGCCCACCCAGCCCGGTGCCAAGGGTGCCGCCCCTGTGCGTGTGACCAAGATCGGACGCAACGATCCCTGCCCCTGCGGCAGCGGTCTGAAGTGGAAGAAATGCACCTGCAAAGAGTATCACCCTGACCTGTAAAACACCCAAAGCGCCGCCCGAACAGGCGGCGCTTTTTGCAAAGAGGTATTTTGAATGAAAGCACATATTGTACGCGAACCCCGCTGCATTTTGCTGTGGCGCGTGGGTGCCGATACCCCCGGCTATGACGCCCTGCAGCGCATTGCCCGTGCCGATAAGGTGCAGCTGCGCTGCGTGGCGGACGGCGATTTGGGTGCGCTTGTGGGGGATTTGTGTGCAGGACGCCCTGCACCGGACTGCGCACCGCTGATTGCCGTACCGGACACGCCCGCGCTGATTCTCAGCGGGCTGCGCCACGACAACGGGGAGCTTTCCGCCTTTTTGGACACCTTAAAAACGGCGGGCTTTGCTGTGCCTGTGCGCTGTATGGTGACCCCCACCAACAAAAGCTGGACGCTGGCGCAGTTGCTGCTGGAGCTTGCCCGCGAGCATGAAGCCGTGACCGGAAAGGCAAAGCCGTGACGCGCCGCTGGCTTGCCGCCGGACTTGGCATCTGTCTGCTGCCGCTGACCGCCTGCGCCCCGCGGCAAAAAATGTACACGGCAACGTGGTTTGATGTGTTTGACACCGTGACCACCGTGCAGGGCTACGCAGCAAGCGAGCAGGAATGGAACGAACAGGCGGATGCCCTGCACGCGGACCTTTTGCACCTGCACGAGCAGCTGGATATCTACAACGCCTACGACGGCTTGACCAACCTGTATACCGTCAACCGCTGCGCCGCCGATGCCCCTGTGCAGGTGGAGCCGGAATTGTTTGATTTTTTGCAGTGGGCGTGCAGGGATGTGTACACCGCCACCAAGGGCGCGGTGAACCCCGCCGCCGGGGCGGTGCTGCGCCTGTGGCACGACGCCCGCGAGAGTGATTCCCCTGCCCCGCCCGCGCAATCTGCCATTGACGAAGCCCTGCAGCACTGCGATACCGATAATCTCTTGCTGGACGCCGAGAACCACACGGTATATTTTGCCGATGCGGCGATGCAGCTGGACGTGGGCGCGGTGGCAAAGGGCTATGCCGCCGTGCAGGTCGGGCAAAAGGCTGCGCAGCGCGGGCTGAACAATGCCCTGCTGAATGTCGGCGGCAATGTGTATATCATTGGGGATAAGCCGGACGGCAGCGCATGGCGGGTGGGTGTGGAAAACCCGTGGGGCGACAGCCCGCAGTACCTGCAAACCGTCGAGCTGCACAAGGGGGATTCGCTGATCGTCAGCGGAGATTACCAGCGCTATTTCACCTACAACGGCGTGCGGTATGCGCATCTGATCGATTTGACCACCGGCTGGCCGGCGACCTATTACAGCAGCACGGCGGTGTATACCCACCCCGATACCGGCTGGGGCGATGCATGGTCCACGGCGCTGTTCTGTCTGCCGACCGAGCAAAGCGAGGCATTGGCGGAACAACACACCGACACCATGGGGGCGCTTTGGATGTATGCGGACGGCACGCTGCAGCAAAGCAGCGGCTGGACGGGAAAAAACGCACAATAAGAAAAACCGGGAACCTTTTTGGCAAGGTTCCCGGCTCTTTTTTTATTGCGTTTCGGTGCTGAGCAGGATGCGGTCATTGTCCAGCGCGTGACCTACGTTTTCGGCAAAACGCTGCAAAAGCCCGTCCACGGTGGTATGTGCGCGTTCTTCTCCGGCAATATCCAGCACGATGCGTCCGTGGTCCATCATCAGCGTGCGGTTGCCTAAGTTCAGGGCGTCGCGCATATTGTGGGTGATCATCAGGCAGGTGATGTGGTTTTCTGCCACGATTTTCTGCGTCAGTTCCAGCACCTTGTCGGCGGTGGCAGGGTCCAGCGCGGCGGTGTGTTCGTCCAGCAGCAGCAGCTTGGGGGTGACCAGCGTTGCCATCAAAAGCGTCAGCGCCTGACGCTGCCCGCCCGAAAGCAGCCCGACCGGCTGTTTCATACGATCCTCCAGCCCCAGCCCCAGCGCCGAGAGTTTTTCGGCAAAAAGCTGGCGGTCGGCGCGGGAAATGCGGGAAAACGTGCTGGTGCGGTGCGACGCACGCAGGTAGGCAAGCGCGAGATTTTCCTCAATGGTCATATGGGGCGCGGTGCCGCGCAAAGGGTCCTGGAACATACGCCCCACCTGCTTGGAACGGCGGTAATCCGGCAAAAAGGTGATGTCCTGCCCGTCCAGCGTGATATGCCCGGAATCGGCGATAAATTCGCCCGCAATGGCATTGAACAAGGTGGATTTGCCCGCGCCGTTGGAGCCGACGATGGTGGCGAAATCGCCCGGCTCCAAGTGCAGGTTGACGTGATCCAGCGCCAGCTTTTCGTTGACGGTGCCGGGGTTAAAGGTTTTGCTTACGTTTTGCAGCTCAAGCATGGCGGGCATCCTCCTTGCGGTTTTTGGCGCGGCGGCGGTTCAGGGCTGCCTTGTCGCGCAGCGCCGGGGCGGCGATCGCCAGCGCCACGATGACAGCGGAAATCAGCTTTAAGCACTCGGACGGCACGTTGGCACGCAGCGCCAAGGCGATGATAAAGCGGTAGATGACGCTGCCCGCCACAGCCGCCAGCGCCTTGGTCCACATACTGCCGCGGCTGAACAGCGTTTCGCCGATGATCAGCGAGGCAAGCCCGATGACCACCATACCGGTGCCCAGGTTGATATCCGCCGAGCGCTGGTACTGTGCCAGCACAGCGCCGGACAGCGCAGTCATGGCGTTGGCAATGCACAACCCCACCGTGATGGTGAACGCCGTGTTGATGGAGGAGGCACGCACCATATCGGGGTTGTCGCCTGTGGCGCGGATGGAAAGCCCCAGCCGCGTGCCAAGGAAGAAAATCAGCAGCGCGCAGATTGCTACCGTAATCACTGCCGCCACGACCAGCTTATAGGGAAAGCCCTCCCCTGCCAGCGCCTGCACGGCGGTGAAAACGGTTTGGGTTTTCAGCATAGGAACGTTGGAGGAAAAGCCCATCACGGCGAGGTTTACGGTGTACAGCCCGGTGTTGGTCACAATGCCCGCCAAAATGGAGGGTACGCCCAGCTTGGTTTGCAAAAAGGCGGTGACAAAACCGGCGGCAGCGCCCGCCAGCATTGCCAGCGGCAGCCCCAGAAAGGGGTGCCCTGCCACGGCGGCAGTGGCGGAAACGGCGCAGCCCAAGGTGAAGGCACCGTCGGTGGTCATATCGGCGATGTTGAGGATGCGAAAGCTCAAAAACAACGCCATAGCGACCAAAGCATAGATAAAACCCAGCTCCAGCGCGCTGAGGACTGTGGCAGCGGTAAACATACAGGGACATCCTTCCTATGGTGTGATATGACAAACAGATAAGGGGCAGCTGCCCCTTATCTGTCGGCGGGGTTATTCGGCGGTGGTGACCTCTACGACCTGACCAGCCAGCTCGTTGAAGGCGGCGTAGTCAATGCCCAGGGCGGCGGCGGTTTCGGTGTTGACGGTGATGATGCCGCCATCCATAACGTGGTAGGCAGGCACGGTGCCGGTTTCCAGAATGTCGAGCGCCATATCGGCGGTGTAGGTGCCAAGGTCGGTGTAGTTGACGCCGCAGGTGGCAAACGCGCCGGCGGTCACAAAGCTGTCAGCCCCGGTGTAGAACGGGATGCCGCCCTTGGTCAGCGTGTCGGACACGGCGGCAGCGGCAGCCATAACCACATTGTCGGTGGGGGTAAAGACGGCATCGACCTGCCCGACCAAGCTGGCGGCGGCGGTCATAATTTCGTCGTTGGTGTTGCCGGTCTTTTCCACGTAGGCAATGCCCTTGCTGTCCAGATAGGCTTTTGCCTCGGCAATGGGGGTCTGGGAGTTTGCCTCGGAGTTGGAGTACAAAAGACCGACGGTCTTGATCTCGGGGTTGACCGCGAACATCATATTCATAATGGACTCGGTGTTCAGCGCATCGGAGGTGCCGGTGACGTAGTCAATGTCGGTCAGGTCGGCAGCGGCGGGGTCAGAGATGGCGGCGTAGATGACGGGGGTCTTGCTGTCGGCGCAGGCGGTCGCCATGCACTGGGCTGCCAAGGTGGCGATGGGGATCACGGCGTCGTACTGGTCGGAAACGACCTGCGTGCCGATCTGGTTCAGCGTGGTGGCGTCGTTCTGACCGTTGAAGTCCTTGTATTCAATGGTAATGCCCTTCTCGGCGGCCTTGGCGTCCAGCTCTGCCTCGATGGCGGTGCGGATCTGGTCAAGGCTGGCGTGATCCAGCTGCTGGACCACGGCGATGCGGTAACTCTTGGCAGCGGGTTCGGCGGCGGCTTCCGACGAGGCGGCAGGTGCAGAGGAAGCGGCAGCGGAGGAAACGGCGGTGGAATCGGCAGAACCGCAGGCGGTCAAAGAAGCGATCATAGCGGCGGCGGACATAACAGCAACAAACTTTTTCATAATAACAATCTCCTTTTTTAATCAGTTTCGGGTGGTCGGTCGGTGTGTTTTATAAAAAAGCGTTGCCATCGTTCCTTTAACAGCAGATTGTTCATGATACTTGCTCCCCCTCATAGTGCGTGCAAAAACAAAACTGCCCTTGCACAGAAATACCTCTGTGCAAGGGCAGATAAAAATCTGTGGTGCCACCTTGCTTGCCGTGCCATTACAGCACAGCCACTTTGTAGGGAACCAACATTCCCCTGCCCTGTAACGGGAGCGACCCGTCAGCGGATACTCAAGGCTTGCGCCTGTTTCCCCGTGCCCTCCGTGAACCATTATGCTGCACCGCTTTGTACCCCGTTCCCAGCAAAGGGGGCTCTCTGTGACTGCGCTTGAAGCTTTACTTTCACTTCATTGGTTTAAAGCATTTATACCACAGCGGACACGGTTTGTCAACGGTTTTTTAAAAATTTTTGCAAAAAACGAAAAATAACGCGATGCAGCGCTATAATAAATTGCCGCTAGACGGCGTCGGTCTGGCGCGAAACCGAAAGCACAATGCCCATCTCCCCCAACAGCATCAGCAAGCTGGTGCCGCCGGAGGAAAAAAACGGCAGGCTGATGCCGGTGTTGGGTATGGTGTTGGTGACCACGGCGATGTTCAAAACCGCCTGCAAGACCACCTGCACAACAAAGCCCACCACCAGCAGTGCGCCGAATTTATCCCGTGCGCGCACCGCCAGCGTGATGCCCCGCAAAAGCAGCAGCAAAAACAGAAAAATCACAAGCGCTGCCCCCACAAAGCCCAATTCCTCGCACAGGATGGAAAAGATAAAATCGTTTTGCGGTTCCGGCACATACAGGTATTTTTGCCGGCTGTTGCCAAGCCCCAGCCCTGCTATGCCGCCGCTGGCGATGGCGTACAGGCTCTGGATGGTCTGGTGACCCTCCCCCAAGGGGTCGGCAAAGGGGTCGCGCCAGGAGGAAAGGCGGTCGGCGGCATAGGGTACCAGCTGCGGCAGCGCCAGCACCGCGGCAAAAACCGCGCCCATCCCCAGCCCGCCCGCCAAGGCAAACCAGCGCAGCCCGGTCCCGCCGACAAACATCAGCACCGCGCCGATGGATAAAATCAGCAGCGTACCTGAAAGATGCGGCTCCAGCAGCATCAGCACCGCCACCAACCCCAAAAGGATGCCAAAGGGCAGAACGCCCGCCGCAAAGCCCTGCATCCGGTCGTGATTTAACGATATAATGTGCGAAAACACCAGCACCACGGCAAATTTGGCAATCTCGCTGGGCTGCAGGGTGCCAAGCCCCGGCAGTACGATCCACCGCTTGCAGCCGTTATATTCCGGCATAAACAGCACAACGACCAACAGCAGCAGCGACAGCCCCATAAGGGGCCATGCCAGCTTGTGCCAGATGTGGTAATCGACCAAGCTGGCGGCGTACATAGCAACCAGCCCTAAGGCGGCAAACAGCAGCTGGGGGCGGATGTAGGTGTAGGCATCGCCCCGGCGGTAGAGCGCCACGGCGTACCCGGCGGAGAACAGCATCAAAAGCCCCAAGGACAAAAGCAACAGCAGGATGCACAAAAACGGCAGGTCCAGACAGGGCTGGCTGCGCAGACGGCGGCGCAGCGCCGCAAAATAAGAACGCATAAAAATCCCCCTGCGCACAGTGTACGCAGAGGGCGGGCGGATTATGCGCCGGGGCGCAAAGCCGCGTTTATTCCTGCTTTAAATCGCGGGTCATCAGGGCGTTCAGGGCATCACGGGCAGCCAATTTGCCGTCCAGAATGCCGGCGACAGCCTGCACAATGGGCATTTCTACCTTATAGCGGGCTGCCAGACGGCAGGCAGCGGGCAGGGCGTTGATGCCCTCGACAACCTGACCTACCTCTTTTTTGGCGTCCGCGGCATCCATACCGCGCCCGATCAGCATACCGGCGTGCAGGTTGCGGCTGTGCATACTGGTGCAGGTCACGATCAAATCGCCCATACCGGAAAGCCCGGCAAAGGTTTCGGGGCGGCAGCCCATGGCAAGACCCAGACGGGTCAGCTCGGCGTTGCCGCGCGTGATCAGGGCAGCCTTGGCGTTGTCGCCGTAGCCAAGCCCCAGCGCAATGCCGACAGCCAAGGCGATGACATTCTTGATGGCACCGCCCAGCTCCGTGCCGCGGCGATCTGTGTTGGTGTAAACGCGGAAGTTCGGGGTGTTGAACACCTTTTGCACGGTCTTGGCGGCATCCGCATCGTTGCCTGCCGCCACGATCAGCGTGGGCATATCGCGGGCGACCTCCTCGGCGTGGGTGGGACCGGACAGTGCCACCACGCGGGCGGTGCGGTGTGCCTTTGCCAGCTCGTCCTCGATGATCTCGCTCATTGTCATCAGGGTCTTGTCCTCAACACCCTTGGCAACATCCACGATGATCTGCCCTTCGGCAATGTGGGGGGCTGCTTTTTTGGCGGTGGCACGCACAAAGGGCGAAGGCACGGCAAACAGCAGAATGTCCCGCCCCGTGCAGGCTTCGGCAATATCGGCGGTATAATGCATACCGGCGGGCAGCTCCATGCCGGGCAGGTTGGGGTGGCGGCGGGTTTCAGCCAAGGATTTCAGCTCGGCAGGGATCGCGCTCCACACCGTTACATCGCGGCCGTTGGCGGCGAGCAGCCGTGCCAGAGCAATGCCCCAGGTACCGGCTCCGAATACAGCGATTTTGGTCATTTGGAATCTCCTTATTTGGCGGATTTCTGCCACAGCCCCGCAAACAGACCGTGGCGCACCGCAGGGCGAACCTGCGGCTCAACGTCCAGATAGACGCGCTCGTAACAATTGATAATGCGGGTCGAGTTGTACTGATGCTCCCGCGGGATACTGCCGTAATTCAAATGGATGTGTCCGTGCAGCATATAGGCAGGCTGGTAGCGGTCCAAAAGCTCGTGGAATACCGTAAACCCGCGGTGGGGCAGGTCGCTTAAATCGCCGTAGCCGTGCAGCGGGGCGTGGGTCACCAGAATATCCAGCCCGCCGTGGCGGTCGATTTTGCCGCGCAGACGGTTGACCCGCTTGCGCATTTCCGCTTCGGTAAACTGCCACGCGCCGGTGCGGTAGCGGCAGGAGCCGCCCAGCCCCGCAATGCGCAGCCCGTGGTAGGTGTACAGCTCATCGTCAATGCAGATGACCCCCTGCGGCGGGTGAAGGTCATAGCTTTCGTCGTGGTTGCCGTGTACATACAGCACGGGCGCGGGTACCATAGTGGCTATGTACTCCAAATACGCGCGGCTCAAATCGCCGCAGGCGATCACCAGCTCCACCCCGGCGATCTTGTCGGGGGTCATATAGTCCCACAGTGCCTTGCATTCTTCGTCCGAGATGGCAAGAATTTTCATAGCACCACGGCCTCCTTCTCCACGGGAAGCCGGTCGCGGTGGATGCCCTGCATCCGGTACATCGGGCGGGAAACCTCAGCCAGCTCGTCGTATTCGGGGATATGCCCCTCCACGGCGTCGCACAGCCAGTCCATGTGTACGATCTGTTCCAGCTCCAGCCCGGTGCGCCCGCTGTTTTTGACGGTGCCGTCCTGCGCGGTGATCCGGCAGGCAAACGGGTCCAGCACGCCGGAGCTGATCCCGGTGCGCAGGATCTGCGCCAGATGCTGTACGTCGGGCGGCAGCTCACGGCTGAGCAGCACGTCCATAACGCCGCTGTTCATACCCCACCAGTAGTTTACGGCGCGTCCGTCGGTGCCGGATTTGTCGCGCTCCCAGCCGCCGTCCAGCACGCTGCGCACAACGTTTTCGTAAAATTGTCCCCAATGCCAGAACGGCGTGGCGAGGTCCTGCAAAATGCCGCCGGGACGCACCAAAAAGGTGCCGAACTCGTGCTGGGGACGCCCCGGCATGGGGGCGTCGCGCCCGGAAACGACCGTGATGCCGCTGCGGGAAAATTTGACAAGCGGTTCCTCCTGATCGGGCAGGCAGGTCCATTCCAGCTGAATTTTGGCGCGGGGATTCGCCATACGCGCGCCCAAGGCAAAGGCGTTGATGTTGGCAGGTACGCCGAAGCTGGGGTAATCTGCCACATAGCCGATGCGGTCACCGGCGGTCATGGCACCGGCGATGGCACCCGTGATGAATTTAGCCTCATACACGCGGGTGTAGTAGGTGCGGATGCTGGCGTAGGGCATCTCCATGGAGCAGTTGAGGATGCGCACCTGCGGGTGCTTGACGGCACTGCGCAGCGAAGCGCCCACCAGCTTGGGGCTGGTGGTGAATACGATATCGGCACCCTCGGCAATCGCCTGCTCGACAAGGGCATCGGCGTTTTCGCCGGGAACGGCGTTGAAGTACGCCGTTGTTTCGACCTTGCCGGGGAAAACCGCATCCAGCTGGGTGCGCCCGAATTCGTGCTGGCTGGTCCATGCGCTGGTTTCCGGTGTGCGCTCGTGGACAAAGGCGACCTTCAGGTGGTTGGGACCCGCCGGGCGGATACCCGGCAGCAGGCGGCTTAAAAGCCCGTTCTGCTGGGGGGCAGGCTCGGCGGGCTTGTCGCTGACGGTGACGGGGTCATCGTTTTGCAGCGCCAGCACATCGTCCCACAGGGCGTCCAGCTTTTCGTTGAGCTGGGCGGGGGTGCTGTCCTGCAATTCCTTTTTGGGGTAGACGCGCAAAAGCAGCAACAGCACATCGCCCAAGGTGCAGTGCAGGCGGTCACCGCCGTGCGCTGCAAACGCCTTGCCCACCCAGTTGTACAGGGAGAGCATTTCGGCGCGGTCTTCCTCGCTCCAGGTTTCATCGGGCTGCTTGCCGAGGATTTTTTGCAGGCGGGCAAAGCTGCCGGGCTTGGTAAATTGCAGCAGATAGGTTTTGGTGATGGGGAAATACTGCACAAATTCGTAGTATCGCTGAATTTCGGGGTCGTCGCTGTACGGCGGCAGGATGCGGGTAACCACGCCGGGTACACTGCTTGCGCCGAAATATTTCAGCACACTGACGCGCTTGTTGCCCTCCTGCACATAAAAACGCCCCAGATATTCATAGCAGCGGATGGGGTCGCGGATGCCCTCCTCCACATGGGCGATGCACAGGCTGATCCACTTGGCGCCAAACTCGGATTTCATATCCAGCAGCGGCATAAAGTTGGAGGCAAACGCCCCGGTGCGACCTTCGGTCTTGGTGCCGACCAAAAGATCCATCGGGATATCCACCAGTCCCAAGGGCATTTGGGAATCGACCCCGGCGGCACCCTGCAGGATGACGTCCAGCACCGGCAGATAGGGAGACTGCCCCCGCAGAATTTTTTCGCGGTAATCGCGCTGCCCCATTTTTTGGGCTTTTGTGTATTCTTCCATTGCCTCGGCACGGGTCATTGGCGAATCGGCTCCTTTCAGCTGTTGACGTGTTCCGCTTTTGGGTACACCTTAAACATACGGTCGTTGTCGTAATGGAGATCTAAGTAGCTTTCCACGCTGTTCTGGGCGGGAACCCCCTGCAAACGGGCGTTGTAGCGCACCAAGGCAGCCGAGCTGACGATCATATCGGCTGCCATAAAAAGACACAGCCCCCACGTCAGCAGCGTGCCGAAGCGGCGGGGCAGCCGCTCGATGCAGGCAGAGATGGGCGGGTACAGAATTTTGAACCACGCAATGGCGGCAAAGCCCCAGAAAAAGCAGTACAGCAGGTTGATGCGCCCGCCCAGGTTGAACGGAATGGCGCTGTAGTCCCAGAACACGGCGCCGAAAACCACCTCGGTAAAAACGCTGCAAAGGTATTCGTAAGCGCCGCCCAGCAGGGTACCCGCCGCAAACAGCCAGCTGGCGGGCTTGTCCTTATAGCGGTACAAAAGCTGGGTGACCAGCGCAATGGCAAGGCCCCACACGATGGAAAACGGTCCCCACACCACGCTGGAACGGCTCATCCAGTAGCCCGCGGTGATGCGGCAGAAGATGGTTTCGGTGATGTCGCCCAAAAAGGCACCCACAAAAAACAGCAGGATGATCTTGTACGGGCTGCATCCCTTGGCAAAGGTGGTGCTTTTTTGCCGCTGTATATGGCGGAAGGTCAGCGCCGGGTGTGCGCCCGCCATACGGCTTTCGACCTTGTCCAGAATCCACATACCGGCGTTGACGGTAAGGTTGGCAAGGTCGTTTTCGATGCGGCGCCCGGCTTTCCAGCGGTATTGCAGACCGCACATGGTCAGCAGCGTACCCACGGCGTCAACCGCCAGCAGCACCAGCAGCACCCACAGGGTGACGACTGCCGCACCGCGCGGCAGCAGCCCGAACAGGCGCAGCAGCAGCGGGTTGCCCCATTTCAGCGTGATAACGCTTAAAATGCCCCAAAAGACGGAAACACCCAGACAGACGTAGCCGTCCAAGTTGAAGGGCATATCGCTGTAATCCCACCAGCGCGTTTTACTGGCGTACTCCAGAATATGCCCGGCAATCCACTCAATAACGGTGGCGTAGACGGCACCGAACACAAGGCTGAAGAACCACCCGCCGCGCAGATCGTGCAGGGCAAAGGTGACCAGCAGACCGCCGATGCCGTACAAAATGCACAAAGGACCATTCAAAACGCCGCGATCCTGATATTTGCGGTGTACAACCGCTGTGTACAGAACCTCGCCCAGCCAGCCTAAAAAGGAGTAGGCAAAAAACAGAAATACGACCGAATAAACGTCCATACGATTCTCCTTGGGGGCAATACCGCCGGATGTGCGGTGCTGCCTTTGACATCATGGCGCAGACCTGCGCGCGGGTAAAAAACGGGGTATTTTTTTAGTATAGCAGAAACCGCAAGGTCAGGCAAGCGTGGCGGTCAGACACCGCGCGCCTGTTTGCTGAAAACGCAGCCGCAGTAATCCTGCCGGTACAGCCCGTATTGCTCGCTGAGCTGTAAGCTGCGCTTGTAGCCGTCCTTTTTGCGGAATTCGCTGGGCAGATACGGCACACCGTACTGCCTGCCCAACTCGGCACCGAGGGTATTCAGCCGCACGGGGTCCTTCATCGGGGAGATGGAAAGCGTTGAACAGTACCAGTCAAAGCCGTTTTCGGCGGCGTAGCGGGCTGCCTGCTCCAAGCGCAGGCGGTAGCAGACGGTGCAGCGCTCCCCTTTTTCCGGCTCCTGCTCCAGCCCCTTTACGGCTGTATAGAATTCCTGCGGGTCGTAGGGCAATTCGACCACAGGGCATAAGTACCCCGCCTGTGCCACAAAGCGCTCCAGCTCCTCTTCGCGGCGGTGATATTCCTGCGGGGGGTAGATGTTGGGATTGTAGTATAAAACGGTTACGGAAAAATACTCGATCAGACGTTCCAAGGTGGCGCTGGAGCAGGGCGCGCAGCAGGCGTGCAGCAGTAAGCGCGGCTTGGGCTGCGTTTTGTCCAGCGTCCGGATGACTTTTTCCATTTCCAGCTGGTAGTTGATGCGGTTCGGCATAAAAACTTCCTTTTTTGAAATTTATCGGATGCTGCCTTTATTATGCACGGTATCGGGGTAAATTGCAAGGGTCATACCCGACAAGGAGGTTAAAAATATCCGGTGTCCTTGTGTACAGCCTGTGCATCCAGCCCCATCGAAACACCCAGCGCCTCGTCCACGCGGCGCATATCCTCGGGCGAGATACGCCCGGCGCGCTCGCGCAGACGGCGCTTATCCAAGGTGCGGATCTGTTCGGTCAGGATGATGCTGTCCTTGGCAAGCCCGCAGCGCTCCGCCCGCACGCTGATATGCGTAGGCAGGCGGTTTTTGTCCTGCCGGCTGGTGATGGCGGCGGCAATCACGGTGGGGCTGTGGCGGTTGCCGACCTCGTTCTGAATGATAAGTACCGGTCGTATGCCGCCCTGCTCCGAACCGACCACCGGGCTGAGGTCGGCGTAAAAAACTTCTCCGCGGTGAACTTCCATAACAAAAGCCTCCTCTCGCTTACAATGCTAGTATAAGCAAGAGAAGGCGCATTTAATCGCAGGTTCCTGCGGAATTTTGCTCCAAAATCACATAGGCGGCGGCAAGCCCGCCGTCGTGGCTCAGGCTGAGGTGCGCGGTCAGGTGATTTTGCTCGATAAACCGCGCAGCATCGCCCAAAAAGCAGAAATAAGGCGCACCGCTCGGCTTGTGCAGCACTGCCAGCTCCGCCAAGGCAAAGCCGCCAAGCCCCGTGCCGGCGGCCTTTAAAAAGGCTTCCTTGGCGGCAAAGGCGGCAGCGGCGGATTCGGCACGGTGCTTGGCGGAAAAATCCTGCCAAGAAGCCTGCTCCTGCGGGGCGAACACGCGGGCGGCAAACGCGGGTTTTTGCAGGCTTTTTTCCATGCGCGCCACCGCGCACAAATCAATGCCGATCCCCAAAATCATCGCGTACCCCCTGTGTGTGTGCGCACCGCGTGCAAAAGCGCCTCGCGCTCGTTGGGCAGATGCCCGTCCATAACTTCTTGCAATAAGGTGTTCAGTGTTTCGCCCACGGCAGGTCCCGCGGGCATACCGGCGTGCATCAGATCGCCGCCGTTTACCGCCAGCTGGCGGATGGTATAGCAGCCGCTTTTGGCAAGCTGCAGCATACGCTGCTCAAAAATTTGCACGTCAGAACGCCGTTTTTCAACATCCGTCGTGTGGGCGTGGGCGTCAAGGTCGGCGTATTTCAAAGCACAGAGGCGGCGCAGAAATTCCGCGCCGTAGCGGTTCAGCCAGCGCAGGATTTCGGGGTCGGCGGTGGGCAGCGGGGCATCGTGGATCGCCACCAGCCCGGTGACCCCTTCGATCAGATAGCCGGGGGCTTTCAGGCGGCGCAGGATGCTGCGGGTCATTGCGCTGCCGCGCTGGTTGTGCCCGCGAAAATGCGCGGCGCCGTCAGCATCCACGCTGCGGCACAGCGGCTTGGCGATGTCGTGCAAAAAGGCTGCCCAGCACAAAATGCGGGCGCCGCGGGTGTCCTGCCCGCGGGTATCCAGCGCCTGTACCGCTGCGGCAGAGTGCAGCCAAACGTCGTAGCAATGCCATTTTCCGGGCTGCGTGCAGCCGATGCAGGGCAGAATCTCCGGCACGGCACCGGCTAAAATTTTGCCGTACTGCGCCAGAATTTTGCCCGCGAAGGGCGCACCCAGCAGCCCGTCGATCTCGGTGTACAGCCGCTCGGCGCTGACGGTCTGCAGGGTGTCGCGCGCTGCCAGCGCCGCAGCGGCGGTGGCGGGCTGCAGGGTGAAATCCAGCCGTGCGGCAAAGCGCAGGGCGCGCAGAATGCGCAGCGCGTCCTCGGCAAAGCGGGCATCGGCATCTCCTACGCAGCGGATGATGCCGGCTTTTAAATCCGCCTGCCCGCCGTATAAATCGACCACTTCCCCGCCGGGCGCGTAGGCCATGGCGTTGATGGTGAAATCCCGCCGGGCTAAATCCAAGGAAAGCTCGTCCACAAACTGCACTTTTTCGGGGTGGCGGTGGTCGCGATAGTCGCCGTCCAGCCGATAGGTGGTCATCTCGTAGGGTTTGCCGTGCAGCACAACTGCCACGGTGCCGTGCTTTTCGCCGGTCAAAATCAACTGCTTATCGGCAAAAAGGCGGCGCATTTCCTCCGGCTTGGCAGAGGTGCAGATGTCCCAGTCGCCGGGGGTGCGCCCCAAAAGGCTGTCCCGCACGCAGCCGCCCACAACGTAGGCGGTATGCCCGGCGCCGCGCAGCGTTTGCAGCAGCCAGACGGCATCCCGCGGGATGTACACAGGAAAACGGTTCATTCTGCACCTCCTTTGTCAAAAATTTAAGTAAAATTACTGGATCTGCCACTGCTGGGCAAGATCGACCACACAGGCAACGCAGTCGGGTTCCTCTTTGCGCAAAACCTCGATTTTTTGCTGCGCCTTTTCGGGGTCGGCCATCCAAGTCAGGATAAAGAAATTTTCGGCGGGGACTTCATAGTAGACCCAAGCGCCGTCGGCACGCAGCAAATCGGGCAGATGATCCAGCTCGCTGTCCAGAAGCCCCTGCCCTTCCTCGCCGTAGATCATTTCGGGACCCACCTGCAGAGAGTCGATCACATGGATGCTGCTGTTGATATAGGTATCGCGGTCTACGGTCTGGTCGCCGCCTTCCCACGCGGAGGCGAACGCCTTGACCAGCAGCTCGCGGACTTCCAGTTTGCTGTCACCAAGTTGATACATAGTACATTTTCCCTCTTTACATAAATAGTTTCTTACAGTATAGCACATTTTCAAGGGATATGGTATGATTATTTTAAAAAAAGCTTGACCTTCCAGTGGCTGGAGGGTGTACAGTGAAGCCGTAAGGAGGTGCCTGCACAATGAATATCAAACAAGCAGCACAAAAATCCGGCATTTCGGAACGGAACATCCGCTATTATGAGCAAGCCGGGCTGATTACCCCCGCCCGCAATCCGGAGAACGACTACCGCCAATACACCGAGGAAAATATGCGCACCCTGAAGATGATCCGCATTTTGCGCAGCGTGGATATGCCGGTGGAGGATATCCGCGATGTTTTGCAGGGCAAGACCGCCCTGTCCGATGCGGCGCTGGCACAAAAGCAGCGTTTGCAGGATCGTATGCAGACCTTAAAAGCCGCCGCAGATTTTTGCGGTGAGCTGAACGAAACCTGCTGCAGCGCCGATGCACTGGACGTGGATGCCTGCCTGACCCGGATGGAAGCCCCTGCCCAAGCGGGCTGGTTTACCGGCTGGGTGCAGGATTATACCAAGGTGGCGTCCGCGCTTGCCAAGGAGCAGTTTTCCTTTACGCCGGACAGCGAGGTGCGCACACCGCAGCAGGTCAGCGCGGCGCTGTTTGCCTATGCCGAACAGCAGAATCTGGATATTGTCATCACGCACGAAAGTATGACCCCGCGCTTTACCCTGAACGGTGCCGAGTACACGGCGCGGGTGGTCTACACCCCCGTGATGCGGGTGCCTACGGCGCATATTTCCTGCCAAATGGTGGGTGCAAGCGAGGCGGACGCCGCCGTGCCTGCACCCCGCCGCCGTTTGCAGCGCAGTTTGCACAAGGCACTGCCCGGGATTTTGCTGCTGTTGATAATTGCGGTGGTGCTGGGCGCACAGGGGATGCTGAATTCCGCCGACGGCTGGGCTTTGCTGGGCGGCTTTGCCGCTGTGGCAATCGCCAAGAGTGTGTACGATTTTTACTGGTTGTACAACCACAACGACAAACATTGACAAACCTGCGACAAAATGCGACAATAGCAGTAACAAACGTGCTTCGGGCTGTGGGCTAAAACTGCAAAAGTTTGGCACACTTTGCTATGGAAAACTATGAGGTTTTGCGGTATGGTTAAGACAACACATACAACGACTCACCGTTATAGGAGGCTACTTATGGATGTTACTGCATGGACCCCGGAACAGCGTGACGCCCGCCTTGCGCTGGATGTAGAACGCTTGCTGCGCTTTGGGCGCAAGCACAAACTCATCAAGGATCTGGATGAGATCGTGGCGCGCAATACACTGCTGGATCTGCTGGCACTGCCCGCCCCCAGCGAGGAAAAGCTGCCCAAAGAAAACCCCGAAACCCCGGCGGCGCTGCTGGACGAGATGGTAGAGTTGGCTGCGCAAAAGGGGCTTTTGGACGGCAGCGTGGATCAGTACCGCATCAACTTTGAGACCCGCCTGATGGGCGCGCTGATGCCGCGCGAGAGCGAGGTCTGCAAAAAGTTTAAAAAGCTTTACGACAAAAAGGGTGCCAAGGCTGCCACCGATTGGTTCTATGACCTGTGCGTGGTGACCAACTATATCCGCACCGCGCAGATCGCCAAGAACATCCAGTGGAACACCGAAACCCCCTACGGCGAGCTGGAAATCACCATCAACCTGACCAAGCCCGAAAAAGACCCCAAGACCATTGCGCTGGAACGTCTGCAGCCCAAGAGCGGCTACCCTGCCTGTATGCTGTGCAAGGAAAACATCGGCTACGCCGGGCGTATCAACTTCCCTGCCCGCCAGACCCACCGCATTGTACCCATCCAACTGGCAGGTCAGCAGTTCTATTTGCAGTACAGCCCCTATGCCTACTTCCACGAGCATTGCATTATGCTGCATGAAAGCCACAAGCCCATGGAGATGGACCGCCAGACGCTGGCGGAAATCTTTGATTTTGTGGCGCAGTTCCCCCATTACACCTGCGGCTCCAACGCAGATCTGCCCATTGTCGGCGGCAGCATTTTGAGCCACAGCCACTTCCAGGGCGGACGGTATGTATTCCCCATGCAGAAGGCGGACGTTGCCGTGCCTATGACCGATGTGCGCTACCCCGGCGTGCGCGCCGGTATTTTGAATTGGCCGGTTTCCGCGGTGCGTCTGGTGGGACGCAGCAGCCAGCAGCTGCAGAATGTTGCCAACAACATTCTGACGGCGTGGCGCAATTACAGCGACGAGAGCGTGGGCATCCTTGCCCGCACCGGCGACACTCCCCACAACACCGTGACGCCGATTCTGCACTACGACGAGAAGGACGGCTTTATTCTGGATCTGGCGCTGCGCAACAACCGCACCAGCGAGGAATTCCCCGACGGTATCTTCCACCCGCATAAGGAATACCACAATATCAAGAAAGAAAACATCGGTCTGATCGAGGTGATGGGTCTTGCCATTTTGCCCGCACGCCTCAAGACCCAAGGCGCGAAAATTGCCGACATCCTGTGCGGCAAGGCTGCCAACACCAGCCGCAGCGAGGGCTCGGATTTGGCAGTTCACGCGGATTGGATCGACAGTTTGATCGCCAAGTACGGCACTGCTCTGTCCGAGAGCGAGGCAAACAAGGTCGTCAAAAAGGAAATCGGCGTGGTGTTCAGCCATGTGTTGGAGAACGCCGGTGTCTTTAAGCAGGACAAGGACGGTCAGGAAGCCTTTGTGCGCTTTATGAACAGCGTCGGCTTTAAGAAAGCCTGAACCGCATAAAACAAAAACACCGCCCTGCCGCAAGAAATGCGGCAGGGCGATTGCTGTTTTATGAAGCTTTACGCTTCCTCGATTTTCATATGGGGGTTGCGGGGAAGATAATCGGCAACGTTCAGCTCCCAAGTGGTGCCTTGCTCGGATTCCTGCGTTTTGGTGAAGCCGAACTGCGCATAAAATTCGCGCACCATCGCATTTTTAGCGGTGGGATAATAGTAACCGACCACCTTTTCAATGCCGCGGGCGGCGGCGTGGCGCATCAGGGTATCCATCATGGCATCTTCCATACCGCGCTTGAGCACGCGGCAGCTCATCAGCCAAAGGCGCATATGCAGCGCACTTCCCTGCTGCTGCCCCGCCACAACGGTGACAATGCCGTTGTCGCCGAATTTATCCACCAGCTTGCCGCACAGGCACAGAGAGTCGGCGTCCTCTGCCATGGCGCGGATGTCCTCCTCGGAGCAGCGCAGCGTGGTCAGATTGAACTGGTTGGACTTGTTGGTCAGCTGGGCAATGCGCTGGATGTACAGCGGCGCAAAGCCTTGGATCGTTGCGATCATTTGCAGGCTGTCCAGATATTCGCCGTAGTCGGCAAAGGCTGCCTGCGCCTTGGCGCGCTCGGCATTCTGGTGGTACAGCTCGGTTTTTTTGAGGTCCTCCTTCGACAGGGCAGTCACCTCAAAATACCCGCCGTGATCCAACGTCTTGATGTAGTTTTCGGCACCGTCCATGGCAGGCACGGCAGCGCCGGGAACCTGCGCGGCAACAATGGCGCGCTCGGCAGGGTTGTCATCGGCAAAGACAAAGCTGTCGGCGCCAAGGCTCAGCTCGGACGCCATCGCCAGCAGGTTGCGATCCTTCGGTTCCCAGTTGGCTTTGATGCAAACAAAATCATCGGGGCGCAGTATGCCGTCCGGGTGATTCAGCCCGGCGAGGGCGTTGGCTTCCTCGTTTTTGGAGTCCACTGCCAGAATCACGCCGATGGATTTCAGCGCCTTGCAGTAGCTCTGGAATTCGGCATAGACCTGCCCTTCGGGTACTTCGGGACCGATGGCAAGACCGTCCACGCCGTCGTCGCCCACAATGCCGCCCCACAGGGTGTTGTCCAAGTCCAGCACCAGCGCCTTTTTGTTGCGCCCGTAAATAGATTTTACAATGTTGGCAACGCTGTTGGCAAGCGAGGGAATGGCATCCAGACACAGGGCGTACTTGTACATATGCCAGAAAAACGCATCGCCCCAAGCGGTCAGACCGTAATCGGCGGAGAGGTAGTCGATATCATTGATATAGAAATTCTCGTGCGCGGCGGCATAGGCGTAGAACCGCTGGTTCAGCCGGCTGATAAAGTTGGAGCGCCCGTGGATGTCCCAGATGTCGCGGTTGCCCATCAGCCGATAGTTGGGGCGGTCAAAGTTGTTCTGGATCACCGGGCAGCCGAACTTTTGCGCCAGCGCCTGCCACATGGTTTCAAAATGGGTGTACTGCGCATCCAGCATCGCGTCGATGTCGGCGGCGCTGTCGGCGGTGGTGGGCAGGTCGGTCAGGTTGCGCCATGTGGTGTGGATGTAGATGACATCCGGGTGAAACGCATCCAGCTCCGGGCTGCCGAACATGGCATCCTGCCAATACTGCCCGTATTCGCTTTGATAAAACTCTGCTTCAATGCCGTATTGCAGCAAGAAAAGACCCAGCTGGTCGGCAACCTCGTTGGTGGTGGAGCCGCCCAGAATGGCAATTTTTTTGTGCAGCGCATGGGGGTTCTGCGCCAGCAGCTCGCGGCGCAGGCGGCGCTTTTTGCGCAGCAGGGTTTCGGTATCCAAGGGATAGTGGAAGCAATCCATGATATTCTCCCGTTATAAAATTACAGCTGTTCCAAGGCGGCCTGCAGCGCGTGGGCGATCTGGTCGGGGCAGCTGGTGGACTTGCTGCCGCACACCGTGCCCTGCATACGGGCAATGGCGTCCTCGGCTTTCATACCGACAAGCAGCTGGGAAATACCCTTCAGGTTGCCGTTGCAGCCGCCCTCCACCTTGACGGAGGCGATGGTGTGGTCGGGGTTCAGTTCGATCTCGGTGCTGCGGGAGCAGACACCCTTGTTTTTGTAAGTGAAGGTCATAATAATTCTCCTTTTATACTTCTTGCTTGCGCTTTTGCGCCAAGGCGCGGATGCGCAAAATCTGTTCCTCTGCGGTGGTGCAGGTGCCTACCGGGCGGGGGTGGGCGCTGTTCATACCGTGGTAGTCGGTGCCGCCGGTGACGATCAGATCGTACTGCTGCGCCCAAGCGGTCAGCTGCGCCTTATCCTCCGGCGTGTTGCGGGGGTGGTCGATCTCAACGCCGTCGATGCGCCCGGCTTGTATCAGCTCCTGCGCTAACTCCATGCTGTGGTAGACGCTGGGATGCGCCAGCACGACAACGGCGCGACACTGCTTGGCAAGCGACAGAACGGTATCGACCGACTCATAGGCGGGGTTGTGCAGAATTTTGCCGCGCACCGGCTTTAAGCCGAACAGCGCACGGTAGGTGTCGCCGTACATACTGTCCGCCAAGGCGTACTGCAAAAGCACCTGCATAACGTGGGTCTTATATAAGGTATCGCTGTTTTTGCAAAGTTCCAGCGCTTCCTCGGTGCGGAACTGCGGGCAAAGCTGCTCTAGCTCTGCGCAGCTTTGTAAAACCGCCTGCTTGCGCCGGGCAGCCATCATGGCGGAAAAATCCGCCAGCTCTTTGCAGTCATCGGGGTAGTAGCACAAAAGATGCACCCGATGCTCGCGGGCAAAGTCGTAGGCAGTCAGCTCGGTGGCGGGGATCAGGTTTACCCCCTCCTGCTGCGGATGAGCGTAAGCGTACCGCACGCTGCGGATGCTGTCATGGTCGGACACCGCCAGCCAGCCAAGCCCGGCGCACCGGGCAATAAACGGCAGCTTTTCAATCGGCGTGGAGCCGTCCGAATATAAAGTATGGGTATGCAGATCCCCGCGCATGGCAAACGCCCCTTTCCAAAGAATCTATTATAGCACAAATCGGCAGGTTTGAAAAGGGGTGTTTACTGGGAAAGCGTCTTGGAAAAGCTGCGCAGATGCTGCAAAAACTGCTTGCCCGCCGGGGACAGCCCGCTTTGCGCAAGGCACGCCGCGCCGATGCTGCGCTTGGCGACAGGCTCCAGCCGCAGCACCTGACAGCCGCAGTAGTCGGCCCCGTGCTTGAACATCAGCTCCGGCATAATGGCCAGCCCCTGCCCGCAGGAAACCATGGCGATCATACTTTGGTCGTCGGCAATATAGCTGCGGCTGTTGACCTGCAGCGCATTGATGCGGAAATAGCTTTGGATGTCGGCGTCCACATCGGACAGCTGGCTGACAAAGGGCTGCCCCTGCAGCTCGTCCGCACGGATAAAGCCCGGGCGCTTGGGCTGGTAGTCGGCGGGGGCAAGGCAGATGAGCGTGTCGTCATACAGGGGTTCAAAGTCAAAGCCGGTGGCGCTGGAATTGGACAAAAAGCCCAGCTCCACGGCACCGGTCTTGAGCCAGTTGGCAATATCGGCGTAGGAGCCTTGGTAAATTTGCACGTCAATGCCGGGAAATTCCTTGCGGAAGGGCGGCAGCACCTGCGGCATCCACGTTACGCAGGCAGAGTTGAACACGCCCACCCGCAAAACACCCTTGTGGGTGCCGTTGACCTGCGCGATGGACTGGTTCAGCGATTCGCTGCTGGCGGTCATCTGGCGGATGGCGGGCAAAATCGCCTCGCCGGCGGCGGTCATCTTGACGCCGCTTTTGGTGCGGGTGAACAAAAGAAACCCGCATTCGGCCTCCATACCCGAAACCGCGTGGCTGATGGCAGAAGGGGTCAGGTGCAGCTGCTCGGCAGCGGCGGCAAAGGTACCCAGCTGTGCCACCATGGAAAAGATCTGGCAGTCGGTCAGTGTCATAGGATGCTCCTTTGGTGATGAACGGCGCTCATCACTTGTGTGAAAAAGTTAAGCTTTACTTCTTATCCATAATGTACTATGATTTTAACAGAAAGTCAATGCTTGCAACGCACATTGCAAGTGTACATGACCTCCCTCTTTTCCCTCTATTGCCCTGCCGGCGCACAACGGCGGGGCATTTTTTATTGCGAAAATTGCCGACTTGTGGTATGATGATAGATAAAGTTCAGAACTAAGGATGGAAAGCTATGGCAAGGGTTCGCGGGGTACGCGGCGCCGCCGGGGTTTGCGCGCTGGCGGCAGTATTGTATCTGCTGGCAAGAAGCGTGCTGACGCTGCTGGTCAGCGGCATTATGGGGCTGATGCAGCCCGGTGCCAGCCTGGCGCACGCGGCAGGCTTTGGTGAGGTTGGCGTGATTTTGCTGCAGACGCTGGTGGGCATCGGTGCGCTGGCACTGCCGCTGTGGTGGCTGCTGTGTTCCACCCGGCTGCAGGTCAAGGATATGCGCATTACGATCCCTGCCGCGTGGAGTCCGGGCTTTTGCCTGCCGGTATTTTTGGGGCTGGCGAACGCCGGTAACCTGCTGGGCGGGCTGTTGTGCCGCATTTTCGGCGTCGAGCAGCCCGGTACGCTGCTGGCGGGCGGCGGTATGGAATTGTTTTTGCAGTTTGTATCGCTTTGCCTTGTACCCGCTGTGACGGAGGAGCTGTTTTTCCGCGGGGCTTTGCAGGGGCTTTTGCGTCCCAGCGGCAGCGCGGCGGCGATTTTCGGCACGGCACTGTTGTTCGGGCTTTTGCATCTGGATCTGGCGCAGGGGCTTACGGCGTTTATCTGCGCCGTGTTTCTGGGCTGGCTGGCAGAGCGCTCGGGCAGTATTCTGCCGGGGATGCTCCTGCATTTTGTCAACAATGCGCTGGCATTTCTGACGCTGTATCTGCGTTTGTACGCCCCGGCGGCGGCAGCTATGGCGGTGGAGCTGTTCATTTTGCTGTTTTTCCCGGTGTTTGCGGCGTGGCTGATCTGGCACGCCCGCGGGCAGGGGTTTCGGTTTTCGGCAGGGCTGCGCCCCGGCGTGGATGCGCTGAACGTTTTTACCAGCCCGGTATATTCTGCAACGGTCATCTTTTTGGTGGCGTATGCAGCGCTGCTGTAAAGGAGAGCGTATGACCGATGAAGAACTGATGCGCGCCGCCTTGGACGAGGCGCGCAAGGCGGCAGCGCTGGGCGAGGTGCCTGTGGGCGCGGTGATTGCCAAGGACGGCGAGATCATTTCCCGGGCGCATAACCTGCGGGAAACCGGCAAAAACGCCGTGTACCACGCGGAAATGCTGGCAATCGACGCCGCGTGCAAGGCGCTGGGCGGCTGGCGGCTGTGGCAGTGTGAGCTGTTTGTGACGCTGGAGCCTTGCCCGATGTGCAGCGGGGCGATCATCAACAGCCGGATAAAGCGCGTTGTGTACGGTGCCAAGGACCCCAAGGCGGGCTGCTGCGGCGGTATGACCGATCTGTTTGCCCTGCCCTTTAACCACCACCCCGTGATGGAGCAGGGCTTGCTGGAGGCGGAAAGCCAGCAGCTGATGCAGGAATTTTTTGCCCGCCTGCGCGAAAAAAGAAAGAAGAACTGATATGGCTTACAATGTTTTGATCACCGGCGGCAGCCGGGGCATCGGCGCGGCAGCCGTGCTGGAATTTGCCAAGGCGGGGTATAATGTCGCCTTTACCTGGCACAGCAGTGCTTCGGCTGCCGAGGCCGTGGTGCAGGCAGTGCGCAGCGCTTGCCCCGATTGCCGCGTGGTTTCTATACAGGCGGACGCGGGCGATGCTAAGCAGGTAAAGGCTGCCGTAAGCAAGGCGGAGTATGAGCTGGGCAGCCTGCAGGTGCTTGTCTGCAATGCGGGCATTGCGCAGCAAAAGCTGTTTACCGACACGACCGACGAGGATTGGCGGCGGTTAATGGCGGTGGATCTGGACGGTGCCTTTTATGCCTGCCGGGCGGCTTTGCCCGGTATGATACGCCAAAAATACGGGCGCATCCTGCTGGTAAGCAGTATGTGGGGGCAGACCGGCGGCAGCTGCGAGGTGGCTTACAGCGCCGCCAAGGCAGGGCTGATCGGGCTTGGCAAGGCGCTTGCCAAGGAGGAAGGTCCCAGCGGCATTACGGTAAA
>CAKTAS010000008.1:0-27050 GCA_934529095.1 uncultured Gemmiger sp.
ACAAGCACGCGCCGGCTACCTGCATATGCGGTATTACAGCACCGCGCAAACGCCGCAGGACACAAAGGACGGCTATGTCTACGGCTTTACCGACATCTACGCCAAGGGCGCGTATATGGATATGAAGGTCGGCAGCCTGCAATTTTATGCGCGCGGCTGGCAGACCGGCGACGACGGCAAGCCGCATTTGACCTCACTGACCGTGGTGCTGACCATTGTATCGGAAAAAGATGCCGCAACGGTGCTTTGCACCCAAAAAGCGATCATCCCATTGCCGGGCAGCCCGGCGTATTCGGCAGAGCCGCTGTTGAACGTAACCACGTAAAATTTACCAACCGATAAGGGGGAAAGACGTATGGACACCAAAAATGTAATCGAAATCCAAATGCTGGGCGGGTTTGAGATTCGCCTGAACGGCAAACCTGTGCTGCAGCCGATGCAGACCTCCCGCAAGGCAACCGCCGTGATGGAGTACCTGATTTTGCATCAGGGCGAGCCGGTTTCCCACAAAATGCTGATCGACGCCATCTGGGGCGGGCAGCGCGCGTCCAACCCCGATATGGCACTGCGTGCCATCCTGCACCGCGTGCGCAATATGATCGAGGACGAGCAGCTGACGCCGATGCGCAACTGCATTGTGACCAGCCGCGGCTACTACCGCTGGAACCCCGGCTGCCTGTGCAAGGTGGACGCCTTTACGGTGGACGAGTGGATGCAGCAGGCTGCCCGCCAAAACGATGAATACCTGCGCGGCAAGCTGTATGCGCAGGTGCTGGAGCTGTACACCGGGCGTTTGCTGCCCAACAATGCCGGCGAGCCTTGGGTGGAGGCTGTCAGCGTGCGGCTGCACGCGCAGTACCGCAACGCGATGATGGGTCTTGTGGAGCTTTGCAAAAAGTGGGGCGAAAACCAGCGCATTGCCGACCTGTGCGCCCGCGCGCTGGAGCTGGACCCCTACGAGGAGCGCCTGTATTTGGAGTGGATGCTGGCGCTGCAAAATATGGGGCGTGAGGACGAAGCCCGCCTTGTGGCAGAGCGCGGCACCGAGATGGGCTGCCTGCACCGCAAGGTGGAGCCGGAACGCGCCGGGTCTGCCTACCGGCAGGTGCTGCAGGCGGATTCCGCCCTGGACGAGGACCTGCGCGCCTTGGTGCGCGATTTGCCCGCCGATACCGAAACCGGCGCGGTTATGTGCAGCTTTGACGAATTTTGCACCGCGTACCGTGTTGCCCGCGGGATGCAGGCACGCCACGGCGAGCCGCTGTTTTTGGCGCTGATCCGCATTACCCCCTCCCGCGGGACGGGCGTAAAGCGCACCGAGGATATGATGAAACAGCTGGGCGAGGTCGTGCGCACCGCCCTGCGCCGCAGCGATGTGGCTGCCCGCCGCTTTGACACGCAGTATGTCGTTTTGCTCAACGGCAGCACGGTGGAATCGGGCGCCGGCCCCTTGGAGCGCATCAAAACCGCGTTCTACCGCCTGCCCCACCACGAGCGGTTCCTGCTCAATTACACGCTGTACACGCCCGAAAGCATCCCCGCCACCCCCTTTGCCCGCGAACACGAATAACCATCCAACGTCAATACCCCCCAACGCCCCACCCGGGGCGTTTTTTTGTGGGGGCTTTTGCGGCGGGGTGGGGTCACCCCGCCCTACGGGGCAACAAAAAATCATTGCGCGGTAGGGGCGGGGCATGCCCCGCCCGCGACCTAACGATAACGTGAAAATTGCGGGTAAACGGTATGAATGGCTTCCCCCTTTGGGGGAAGCTGTCACCGCAGGTGACTGATGAGGGGGCAACTTCCGGACATTTCCCCCTCATCCGGCGCGTTCCGCGCCACCTTCCCCCAACGGGGGGAAGGCTTTTCCGCACCACAAAAAACGCAACCCCGCCGAAGCGGGGTTGCGTTTTGTTCTATCACGTTACTGCGTCATTTTGCCAAGGGTGACATCCAAGCTGATGACCTTGCCCTGACGCTCGACCTGCAAGGTCACGGTGTCGCCGACTTCCTTGTCCTGCAGGTAGCCCTTGACATCGTTGGAGCTGCTCACCGCCACGTCGGCAATGGCAAGGATGCGGTCGCCCGGCTTGACACCGGCGGCTTCGGCACCGCTGCCTGCGGTCACCTTGACCACATACACGCCGTAGCTGCTTACGCCCAGCTGCTGCGCGGTCTGCGCGTCGGTCACATCATAGATGCTGACACCCAGCGCCGGGCGGGCAACGTAACCGTTTTCGATCAAATCCTTGGCGATCTGCATCGCGGTGTTGATGGGGATGGCAAAGCCGATGCCCTCGGCGTCCTCGGACGCGCTCTTGGCGTTGACGATGCCGATCAGCTCACCGTTGCCGTTGAACAAGCCGCCGCCGGAGTTACCCGGGCTGATGGAAGCATCGGTCTGAATCAACGTCATATTGTTGTTTTCTACCGTGACCTGACGGTTCAGCGCGCTGACGTAGCCGCCCGTGACCGTGTTCGACAAGGTACCCAAGGGGTTGCCCACCGCCACAGCGGTTTCGCCCACTGCCAGCTTGTCGCTGTCGCCCACCACGGCGGGGGTCAAGTCGTCGGCGTCCACCTTCAGCACCGCAATGTCGGAGGTGCTGTCACTGCCGACGACGGTGGCATCGTAGCTGTCGCCGTTGCTCAGCTGCACCTTGACGCTGGACGCACCGTTGACAACGTGTGCGCAGGTCAGAATGTAGCCGTCCTGGCTGATGACCACGCCGGAGCCGGCGCCGCTTTGCACATAGTAGCCGCCGAACCAGGTCTGGCTGCTGGTCATTGCCTCGGTGGTGATGGCGACCACGCTGGGGGATACCACCCCGGCGATCTGCTGCACGCTCATCGTCGTGCCGTCGGTGCTGCCGGAGGTTGTGCCGTCAGTGGCGCTGTCCCGCACGACCTGCTGGACAACCACCTGATTGCCCGTCAAGCCGGTGCGGCTGGCAACCACGGCACCGGCAAAGCCGCCGCCGAAGCCCAGCACCACCGCGCCGACGCCTGCCAGCACGCGCAGGGCGATTTTTTTGCCGTTGCGCGGCTTTTTGGGGGGCTGCTGCGGGGCGCTGCTGTAGCTGTAGCCATTGTAACCGCCGTTACCGCCGTTGCCGCCAAAGCTGCTGGTGTAGCCGTTGTTCTGCTCGGGCGCGGGGTTCGGGTTGGAAAAATCCGTCTGCGCCGTGTTGGCGGTGTTCATGCCGCTGCTGCCCACGTTGGGGTAGCTGTTCTGGGGCTGTTCTGGCTGCTGCGGCTGTTGGGGCTGCTGCGGCTGCTGGGGCTGCTGGGGTTGCTGGGGCTGCTGGGGTTGCTGGGGTTGCTGGGAATTTTGCGGGGGTGTATTTCCGTCTGTATGGTTATAAAGACCGGAGTAATCATATTCGTTACTCATACGGACGCTTCCTTTCTTGTTTTTATGCTTACAGTATACCGGCAAATTGTGAAATAGACTTCTCATTGCGGTGAAAGAATTGTGAAAGTGTGCCTTTATTTTAGCACTTTTCGCCGGGGGTTGACAAGTCCCTCACCGCCCTGTATGCTGGGTAGGGAAAGGGGCGTCGGCTATGAAACTGGTTTGCGAGGACGGAAGGTATACCTTATATAAAGAGCGCGAGGTCATCGGCACAGCCGCCGTGCAGGACGGCGTTTTTACCGCGCTGGAAATTGCCCCCGCGTGGCGCGGGCGGGGCTACGGCAGCTATCTGGTCAAGGAAATTCTGCGCAGCGGCGGCGGGTTGGATGCCAAGACCGCCAGCCTGTTCACCGCCCCGCTGCCCGAAAGCGAAGCGGGTCTGGCACTGGCGCGCAAATTTGGCTTTGTACCCGCCGGGGACAAGCTGGTGCGGCGGCGCGTGCCGGATCTTTCGGCGGTGCAGCTTTGCCACGACTTTTTGCAGATGCGGCTGATGCCGGGCGGGCTGTATCTGGACGCCACCTGCGGCAACGGACACGACACGCTGTTTTTGTGCCGCTTGGCGGGCAGCACCGGGCGGGTTCTGGGGCTGGACATCCAGCCGCAGGCGGTTGCCAACACCAACAAGCGGCTGCAGGATGCCGGATTCGGCGCGGTGGGGCGTGCGGTTTTGCACGACCACGCGGACTTGGGTGCGCTGGTGCAGCCCGGCACGGCGGACTGCGTGCTGTTTAATTTTGGGTGGCTGCCGGGTGCGGAACACGCGGTACATTCCACCGCCGAGGGCAGCCTGCCCGCGCTGCGCAGTGCGCTGGCGGCGTTAAAGCCGGGCGGCGTGCTGGCGGCCGTGCTGTACAGCGGCAAGATCATCGGTGACGGCGAAAAGCAGGCGGCGCTGGCGTTTTTCCGCAGCCTGCCGCTGACGCAGTACACCGTGCTGGTGTGCGAGTTTGCCAATTGGGCAGACACCGCCCCGCTGCCGTGTTTTGTGATCAAGAAATAAAGGGGAAACGATTTGCCACGCGGGAAAGCCTTCCCCCTGTGGGGGAAGGTGGCGCGCCTGCGCGCCGGATGAGGGGGAAATGTCCGGCAGTCACCCCCTCATCAGTCACCTTTGGTGACAGCTTCCCCCAAAGGGGGAAGCCTTACATACGCTATCCCGTCAAATCAACACGTCTTTAATCAGCAGGCTCAGCCCGCCGGTGGCGGAATGGATAAACTCCACTGCCTCGTCGGAGCTGCACAGCTCGGCGGGGATCTTGATCTCAATGCCGGATTCCGTCTTGAAGCTGCGGCTTTCCAGCTTTTTGATGCGCGCGGGGCTGACGGTCAGGCGGTCGGTTTCCTCGACGCCGGTTTCCGCCAGTGCCGCTTCAAACTTGGGCGCTGCCAGCGGGTAGTTTTCCCGGATGCGGGTGCAGACATCCTCGACGGCGATCTGGTTGTCCACCGCTTGGTTGCGCACCATCAGTTCGACCGCCGTTTCGGTGCCGCCGTCAAAGGGCGGCACATCGTCCAAAGTTTCGGGTTCGGGGTAGGCTTCCTTGACCGCCGCCACGGCGCTTTCGCAGACTGCCTTCAGTTTTGCCTTTTCGGTCACCGCCTCGGTGCAGCCAAAAACCCGCGCAGACAGGTAGAAATCCTTCTTGTCGTCCAGCGTATACTTTTTCTCGATCAGGCGCACCGTGCCGTTGGCGCGGTCAAACAGCGCCGCTTCGTCCGCCTTGGGCGTGCCGGGCAGCAGCGTGCGCTGGGGTACCATACTGCTGAACTGCCCGTTGCCCAGCCGCTGGGTGGCGTGGGTGTAGCCGGGGCGGTAGTTGAGCTTCAGCACGCCGTAATAGGGGACACCGTCGGCGGCAAAATCCACCACCGCCAAGTCGCCCGCCGGGATGGCAGGGTACTGCAAAAGCTGCTCAAAAATCACGCCGCCGATGCGGCGGGACAGATCCACGAAATCCCCGTTCTGCGCCATCTCCTGCGCAAAGGCGGAATCGGGCAGGAACCGGCAGTTTTTGCCGTCGTCGCTGGCAAAGGCGCGTTCCAGCAGCGCGGTAAAATATTCGTACAAATCGGCGTCCATATCCATAGCGCGGTCGGACAAAACCGGCTCGGACGCGCCGGAATCCAGCAGGTGCAGCACGATCTGGTTGAGTTTGATTTCCATATATAACAGGCTCCTTTGGCATAGTATGCCTTAGTATACCATATTTTTCCGCGTTTTGACACCCCCTTGTCTGCACAACCTTTTGGCAGGAGGTGTTTGCTATGACCCGACAGGACAAGGAACGTCTGCTGCGGCGCACCGCCGCCGACCACCAAAAGCAGGCGCGGGAATTTTTGCGCGGGCGCAGCCCCGGCGTGATGCAGCGCTATGCGCCCGATGCCCGCCCCGACCCCGACGAGGGCTGGGTGGAAAGCGACGATACCGTGGAGCAGCTGCGCCAATGGCGGGAGGAAGCGGAGTATTAGAGTTTTGAGTTAGGAGTTAGGGGTTAGGAGTTAAGATAAGGTGCGCCGCCCGCAGCGGCGCATTTTTTACGGGCTTTGCATTTTGACGTCAAACTGTGTTTTTCCCTCTTGCCTTTTTTGTCGAAACGCGGTATACTTAGCGGTGAAGGCAAAGGAGGCTGTTGTAACCAAAAAACGCAGTCCCCTCTTTTTTTGCGGTTTTCTAAGGAGGATATTATGGCGGAAAACAAAGTCGATTTTTCCAACGGCATCTATGATGCCCGCCAGCTTGGCACGCCCAAGCTGCTGATCCTGGGTGCGCAGCATATGTTTGCTATGTTCGGCGCAACCGTTCTGGTACCCCTGCTGACCGGTCTGAGCGTCAGCACCACCCTGCTGTGCGCCGGTCTGGGCACGCTGCTGTTCCACTTTTTGTGCAAGGGCAAGGTCCCCGCGTTCTTGGGTTCCAGCTTTGCGTATCTGGGCGGCTTTGCCATTGTTTCCAACAACGGTGCCAACCCCGAAAATCTGCCCTACGCCTGCGCTGCCGTGGCGCTGTCCGGTCTTGTGTATGTGCTGTTCAGCGCGCTGATCTCCGCGTTCGGCATCCGCAAGATGATGAAATTCTTCCCCCCGGTCGTCACCGGTCCCATCATCATTGCCATCGGTCTGATCCTCGCCCCCAGCGCCATCAGCAACTGCCAGAGCAACTGGCTGCTGGCCATTGTGGCGCTTGCCACCGTTATCATCTGCAACATCTGGGGCAAGGGCATGGTCAAGATCCTGCCCATCCTGATCGGCGTTTTGGTTTCCTACGCGGTAGCGCTGGTTACCCGCGCGGTTGACTTTGAAGCCATCGGCGCCGCCGCTTGGATCGGTCTGCCCCTGCACAAGGACGCCATGGGTCTGTTTGCCTTCGACGGCAGCGAAACGTTCATCAGCGCCGTGTTCACCATTGTGCCCATCGCGCTGGCAACCATGATGGAGCATATCGGCGACATTGCCGCCATCAGCGCCACCACCGGCAAAAACTACATCCGTGACCCCGGTCTGAACAAGACCCTGCTGGGCGACGGTCTTGCCACCACCATGGCGGGTCTGCTGGGCGGTCCTGCCAACACCACCTACGGCGAGAACACCGGCGTTCTGGCGCTGACCAAGATCTACGACCCGCTGGTCATCCGCATTGCTGCCGTGTTTGCCGTTGTGCTGAGCTTCAGCCCCAAGTTTGAGGCGGTCATCAACACCATTCCCACCGGCATCGTGGGCGGCATCAGCTTTGTTCTGTACGGTATGATCTCCGCCATCGGCGTGCGCAACGTGGTCGAGAACAAGGTGGACTTCACCAACTCCCGCAACCTGATCATTGCCGCGGTCATTCTGGTCAGCGCCCTGGGCTTCAACTCCGTGGGCGGCATCAGCTTTGCCGTGGGTACCGTCACCATCAACCTGTCCGGTCTGGCGATCGCCGCCATCGCCGGCATCCTGCTGAACGCCATCCTGCCCGGCAACGACTACGAGTTTGACGAAGGCTCCAACGAGGGCGAGGGCGCCAGCCTGCGCGTCTGATTTTGAGGAAAAGCTATGACTGCTGCTGATTTTACCAACCTGCATCTGCAATACAAAGCCACCCAAGCCGAGGGCGAAGTGCCTGCTGTGATCGAGCATGACTTTGCCGACGGACGTATGGTGGACCACTATTTTGTGACGCCCTCCGCCGCCTTCTGGCAGGACGAGGGAGTCGCCCAGCTGGATGCGGTAGCGGGAATCTCGTTTTTGCAGCAAGCCCCCGGCGAGCCGTGGAAAATTCTGGTACACGAACCCGCCATGATCCGCGAGGTCGTATTTGACTTTGCCGAGGCGGAGTTCCAGAAAATGCTTGCCGATTCCGGCGTGACCCTGCCGGGGTGATAGCTTTTTCGGTTTGCTTATAAAGCGTCTGTGTTCCCACGAACACAGACGCTTTTTTGCTGGAAAAAAGGGCTTTTGCGGGGAATAGTGAGTTTTCCGTTTAGTCCGTAGGGGCGGGGCATGCCCCGCCCGCGACCTAACGGCAACGGTAATATTACGGTTTAGTCCGTAGGGGCGGCATATATGCCGCCCGTTGCAGCCATCCCGGCAACGCAGCCTAACGGGCAAACCGCACGGGACGCATATATGCGTCCCCTACAAACCAGCCAAAAATACCGCACCATCACGGAATTTTGCGACATTCAAAATTCACCACTCCATCCTACATCATACTGTATAAAACCACGCCGCCAATCTTTGTATAAAATTTTTTCGGAAATTGCAAAAAAACTGTTTAATATTTCCTCAAAGTGTGGTAAAGTAGTATCAAACAGGTGGGAAGTGTTCAAAAAACGAACAGCGAGCCCCCACCCATAAAATTACTACGCCGCGGCAACCCCGCCCGGCGCGAAAAGAGGTTTGACACGCAATGGACTACGCAAGCAAAGACATCCGCAACATCTTGGTGGCCGGTCACGCCGGCTGCGGCAAAACGACGCTGACCGAGGCACTGCTGAATATGAGCGGCGCAACCGAGCGTATGGGTCGTGTTGAGGACGGCACCACCGCCAGCGACTTTGACCCCGAAGAGATCCGCCGCAAGGCATCGCTGAATGCCAGCGTCATCCCCGTGGAGTATCAGGGGGTAAAATACAACCTGATCGACGCCCCCGGTCTGTTCGACTTTGAAACCGGCTCGGTCGAGGGCATCACCGCCGCAGAAAGCGTTCTGATCTGTGTTTCCGGTCGCTCCGGCGTCACCGTAGGTGCCGAAAAAGCCTACCATCTGGCACTGAAAAACAACAAGGCGCGGATGATCTTTGTCAGCAAAACCGATCTGGAAAATGCCGACTACTTCAAAATTCTCGAACAGATGAAAATCAAGTTCGGTCCCAGCGTCTGCCCCTGTGTCGTCCCGGCGCGTCTGGACGACGGCACCGTGGCGTACATCAACCTGTTCAGCCAGAAGGCGTTCAAGTATCAGGGCGGCAAGCAGGTGCAGATTGACCTGCCCGACATCGGTCACCGCTTCGAGGGCTTGATCCAGGCTATGAGCGAGGCAATCGCCGAAACCGACGAAGCCCTGATGGAAAAATTCTTTGAGGGCGAAGCCTTCACGACCGAGGAGATCGTGCAGGGTATGGCTGCCGGCGTGCGCAGCGGTCAGATCACCCCCGTGTTCTGCGGCAGCGCCGTCAACGGGCAGGCGTTGGATATGCTGCTGTACAATATGAACGTGCTGCTGCCCGGCGCGGACACCGCCGCTGCTGTGGCAGAGGATGCGAACGGCAACCCCGTGGAGATCGCCGCCGACCCCGACGCCCCGCTGTGCGCCTATGTCTTTAAGACCGTGGCGGACCCGTTTGTGGGCAAGCTGAGCTTTATCAAGGTGCTGTCCGGCAAATTGACCGCGACCAGCAACGCCATCAACAGCCGCACCGCCCAGCCCGAGCGCTTGGGCAAGACGCTGACCATCTGCGGCAAAAAGCAGACCGACACCGCCGCGATCCTGACCGGCGACATCGGCGCCGTTGCCAAGCTGACCACCGCCAAAACCGGCGACACCCTCTGTGACCCCGCCCGCGTGGTCAGCCTGCCCGCCCCCGTGTACCCCATTGCCGGGTACCGTATGGCGGTCAAGGTTGCCAAAAAGGGCGACGAGGGCAAGGTTTCCGGCGCGCTGACCCGCCTGATGGAGGAGGACCCCGCCATCACCTTTGAGGTGGACCCCGAAACCAAGCAGCAGGTCATCGGCGGCTTGGGTACCCAGCACCTGGAAGTGGCGCTGGCAAAGCTGAAGAACAAGTTCGGCGTAGAAATTACGCTGGAAGCGCCGCGCGTACCGTACCGCGAATCCATCCGCAAGAGCTGCAAGGCGCAGGGACGCCACAAAAAGCAGACCGGCGGTCACGGGCAGTTCGGTGACGTGTGGATCCAGTTCGAGCCGGTACCCGGCGAGGGCGTGGAATTTGCCGAAAATGTGTTCGGCGGCAGCGTGCCGAAGAACTTCTTCCCCGCTGTCGAAAAGGGCGTGCGGCAGGCAGCCGAACACGGCGTGCTGGCAGGCTACCCGATGGTCGGGCTGAAAGCCACCCTGCTGGACGGCAGCTACCACCCCGTGGACTCCAGCGAAATGGCGTTTGTTATGGCAGCCAAGCTGGCGTACAAGGCAGCCATCCCCGAGGCGGGTCCCGTTCTGCTGGAGCCTATCGGTTCCCTGCAGGCGCACGTCCCGGCAGACAACACCGGCGATATTATGGGCGAGGTCACCAAGCGCCGCGGCCGCGTGCTGGGTATGAACCCCGACGACGACGGTATGCAGGTGGTGGAAGCCGAAGTTCCTATGGCGGAAATGCAGGACTTTACGACCTTCCTGCGCCAGCTGACGCAGGGACGCGGCTGGTTCACCTTCACCTTTACCCGCTACGAAACCCTGCCCCAGATGCTGGAAAGCAAGGTCATTGAGCAGGCCAAGGCGCTGGGCAACTTTGCTGATGATGAGTAAATAACGCAAAACCCCTGCTCCCCGAGTGATCGGGGAGCAGGGGTTTTACGCTATGTATTGCCTTGTAGGGCGGGGTGACCCCACCCCGCCGGGGAATCGTGTGGTTGACGCAATTTGCCGATTCGGTTGTAGGGGCGAGCATTGCTCGCCCGTGCGGTTTGCCCATTAGGTTGATTTACCGGGCTGGCTGCCCGGGCGGCATATATGCCGCCCCTACGGATTACCCGTTATGTGGTTGCAACCGCAAAATCGCGGGCGGGGCATACCCCGCCCCTACCGCGCAATGATTCTTTATTGCCTTGTAGGGCGGGGTGACCTCACCCCGCCGTGCAGTTTACCCGTCAGGCTGATTTGTCGGGACGGTTGCAACGGGCGGCATATATGCCGCCCCTACGGAGTACCCGTAATATTCGTTATAACATACGGTCGCGGGCGTGGCATACCCCGCCCCTCACCTTACCGATACACCTTAACATTCAGCATCCGGGTGGCGTTCAGCACTGCCAGCACCATAACGCCCACGTCGGCAAACACGCCCCACCACATATTCGTGATGCCCAGCGCGGTCAGCACCAGACACAGCGCCTTGACTGCCAGCGCAAACACGATGTTCTGGTACACAATGCGCATACAACGGCGGGAGATCTGCATTGCAAGGCTGATTTTTGCCGGGTCGTCGTCCATCAGCACCACGTCGGCGGCTTCAATGGCGGCATCGCTGCCCAAGGCGCCCATCGCAATGCCGATGTCCGCCCGCATCAGAACCGGCGCGTCGTTGATGCCGTCGCCCACAAACACCAGCTCTTTCTTTTCGGGCTTCTGCTGCAGCAGCGTTTCGACCCACTGCACCTTGTCGGCGGGCAGCAGCCCGGCATGTACCTCGTCGATGCCAAGGTCTGCCGCCACGGCCTGCGCCACGGCGGGGCTGTCGCCGGTCAGCATAACGGTGCGCACGCCCTGCGCCTGCAAGCCCTGCATCGCCGCCTTGGCGGTGGGCTTTTCCTCGTCCGAAATCAGGATCGAGCCGATAAACTGCCCCTCCCGCGCCACATATACCAACGTGCCGGCACCGGCTGCGGCGGTGTAGGCAATGCCCTCGGCGTCCATCAGGCGGGCGTTGCCTGCCAGCACGGTCTTGCCGTCCACCAGCGTCTTGACGCCGTGTCCCGCCAGCTCCTGCGCATCAGCGGCGCGGCGTGCATCCAGACCCGGCGCGGCTTCGCGCAGGCTCTTGCTGATGGGGTGGCTCGAAAAGCTCTCCGCCAAGGCGGCGGTTTCCAGCAGGTCGGTTTCGGTCACGCCGTCGGCGGGGTGGACCGCCGTGACCTTGAACACGCCCTGGGTCAGCGTGCCGGTCTTGTCAAACACGGCGGTGCCGGTCTTGGACAGCGCCTCCAGATAGTTGCCGCCCTTGACCAGAATACCCATGCGGGACGCGCCGCCGATGCCGCCAAAGAAGGTCAGCGGGATGGAGATGACCAGCGCGCAGGGGCAGCTGATGACCAGGAAGGTCAGCGCGCGCATGATCCAGTCTGCCCAGTGCCCGGCAAAAATCGGGGGTACAAACGCCAGCACCAGCGCCGCCACGCAGACGGCGGGGGTGTAGTAGCGGGCAAATTTGGTGATGAAGTTCTCGACCGGGGCTTTTTTCAGGCTGGAATTTTCCACCAGATCGAGGATTTTTGCCACGGTGGACTCGCCGTACAGCTTGCTGGTGGTGATGCGCAGCACGCCGTCGCTGTTGACGCAGCCGCTGATGACCTCATCGCCGGGGCGCACGCTGCGCGGGCGGCTTTCGCCGGTCAGGGCGGCGGTGTTCAGGGTGCTTTCGCCCGAAAGCACGGTGCCGTCCAGCGGGATCTTCTCGCCCGGCTTGACCACAATGACCGAGCCGATGGCAACGTCGTCGGGATCGACCGTGCGGATGCTGCCGTCGGCGTCCTCCAAGTTGGCGCTGTCGGGGCGGATGTCCATCAGCGCGCTGATGCTGCTGCGGCTCTTGCCCACGGCGTAGGACTGAAACAGCTCGCCAATCTGGTAAAACAGCATAACGGCAACGCCCTCGCCGTACTCGCCGCACGCCATCGCGCCCACGGTGGCGACCGCCATCAAGAAGTTTTCGTCAAAAACCTCGCCGCCCTTGATGCCCAGAAACGCCTTGCGCAGCACGTCATGCCCGATGATGTAATAGGGTACCAGCCACAAAACCAGCTGCACGAACCACGGCAGCGGCGCAAAATGCAGCACAACTGCCACCAGGGCGGAAAGAACGGCAGCAAGAATAATGCGTTTCAACGTCTTTTTTTGCTTTTTGGTCATAGCGATTCCTCCCTTATGGGGTAAAAATTGCCCTGCACGGGGCAGGGCGTAGGGGTTACAGCTCGATCTCGAAATCCGGCTCGACCTTTTTGGCGGTCTTGACGGCAGCCTTCAGCACGTCGTCAAAGACGTCGTCGTCGGCTTCCAGCAGCATTTTCTGTGCCATAAAGCTGACGCTGGCGTTCTTGACACCGGGCAGCTCCTTGACGGCGGTTTCGATTTTGGCGGCGCAGTTGGCGCAGTCTACTTCGATCTTGAATTTCTTTTGCATGGTAAGTTCTCCTTATATCGTTATTTTTTAAACTATTCTTCCACGTGTTCCATGCCCAGCTCAAGCATACTGCGCACATGGTCGTCGTCCAGCGAGTAGAGCATTGCCTTGCCCTCGCGCCGGAATTTGACCAGCTTGCTGGTGCGGAGTACGCGCAGCTGGTGGCTGACCGCGCTTTGCGAAATGCCCACCGCGTTGGAAATGTCGTTGACGCATTTTTCGCTCTCGAACAGGGCGTACAGGATCTTGATGCGGGTCGAGTCGCCGAACACGCGGAACAGATCCGCCAGCTCGTACAGGACCTCGTCGTCGGGCAATTCGTTTTGCAGACGGGTCAGCGCTGCGTCCTCCGGGGAGGGGACGTCGGGGATTTTTTCAGGTTCCGCCATGGCTGACATCCTTTCATATGTTTATTTGTTCATATGATACAGCAAAAAGGGTGGGTTGTCAAGGGAAAACGGCGGGAAAATTTTGAAATAAAATATAGAATTCGTAAATTCAGAGTGGAGAGTTAAGAGTTTAGAGTTGAGATTTGGTGTGTCCGCCCGCCGGGCGGCACGGTTTTAATAGGGATGGCGTATTTTTGTTGTTTCAAAATTCCGTGATGATGCGGTATTTTCGGCAGGTTTGTAGGGGACGCATAGTTGCGTCCCGTGCCGTTTTCCCGTTATATTGCATTTTCGGAATGGCTGCAACGGGCGGCATATATGCCGCCCCTACGGACTAAACCGTAATATTATCGTTCTCATTAGGTCGCGGGCGGGGCATGCCCCGCCCCTACCGCTACAAAAAAGTGTACCTCCCGCCGAACGGCGGGAGGTACACCTCTTTACAAATTCATATCAAATTCCATCAAAAGCCGTGCTTTTCCATCAGCTTGCGTCCCATCAGTACGCCCATAACGGACGCCATCATCAGGCCGCGCGTCCAGCCGGAGGAATCGCCCAGGCAGTGCAGACCGGCAATGTTTGTTTCCAGATCGGTGTCCATCTTGACCTTGTTGGAATAGAACTTCAGCTCCGGGCTGTACAGCAGCGTTTCGGGGCTGGCAAAGCCGGGCACGACCTCGTCCATCATCTTGATAAACTCAATGATGTTGACCATCGCGCGGTAGGGCATCGCGGCGGTAATATCCCCGGCAACGGCGTCCTTCAGCGTCGGCTTCAGGTTGGTGTGGCTCAGCTCCTTGGTCCAGGTGCGCTTGCCGTTCAGAATATCGCCGTAGCGCTGCACCAGAATGTGTCCGGCGCCCAGCATATTCGTCAGCTCGCCCACCTTTTGCGCGTAGGCAATGGGCTGGTTGAACGGCTCGGTAAAGTTGTGGCTGACCAAAATGGCAAGGTTGGTGTTGTTGCTCTTTTTCTCTTTAAAGCTGTGTCCGTTGACCACCGCCAGGTCGTTGTCGTAGTTTTCCTGCGCCACAAAGCCGCCGGGGTTCTGGCAGAAGGTGCGCACCTTGTTGTGCCACGGGGCAGGGTAGCCGATCAGCTTGCCCTCGTACAGGACTTGGTTGATTTTTTCCATAATCTCATTGCGGCACTCCACGCGCACACCGATGTCCACGGTGCCGGGCTTGTGGGCAATGTTATGCTCGGCGCAGATTTTCTCCAGCCAGTCGGCGCCGCGGCGTCCGGTGGCAATGACCACCTGTTTGCCCAGCACCTCGCGGGTGCCGGTTTTTTCGCGCAGCAGCACGCCCTTGCAGGTCGAACCGTCCAGAATGATGTTCTCGCACTCGGTTTCAAACAGCATTTCCACGCCGGCGTCGGCAAGGTGATTCTGGATGTTCAGATACAGCTGCTGGGCTTTTTCGGTGCCAAGGTGGCGGATGGGGCAATCGACCAGCTGCAAGCCTGCCTGAATGGCGCGCTTGCGGATATCCTTAATGTCGGGACCCTCGTAAACGCCCTCAATGTGGGGGTCGGCGCCGAACTCCAGATAAATTTTGTCGGTGTAGTCGATCAGCTCCTGGGCAAAATCCTCGCCGATCAAATCGGGCAGCTCGCCGCCGACTTGGTACGAAAGCGACAGCTTGCCGTCAGAAAACGCGCCCGCGCCGGAAAATCCGGTGGTGATGGCGCAGGTGGGCTTGCAGTTTACGCAAACGCCGGTCTTGTCCTTGGGGCAGTGGCGGCGTTCCACGGGCTTGCCCTTTTCCACCAGCAAAATTTTGTGGGGGTTCTGGCTTTTGCGCAGCAGTTCCAGCGCGGTAAAGATACCGGCGGGACCGGCGCCTACGATGATCAGGTCGTACATAGGTGGGGGTCTCTCCTTACAATAAAATCGTTACTCTTTATCTGTTACGTCGGTGCTTTCGGCATCATAGACCACACCGTCGTTGTCAGAGATGGGATCGGCTTCGTCGGCAGCATCTGCCAAAGCCGAAAGTGCCGCGTTGGCGGCGGCGTTCGCCATGCGCTCCAGCGTGCGCAGCTCCATGGCGGCGTACAGGGTGCAGCCCAAGTTGATGGCACCCTCCACGATCAGCAGGATGCCGCACAGCATCACCACGCTGACCATAGCGTCAAACGGGTTGACCAGCAGCAGCACGCCCAGCGCGATGGACAGCAGGCTTAACAGCAGCAGCACCCACCATTTTTGCCCCTTGCGCTTGGCAAGGTCAATGGCAGAGCCGATGCGGCTGCAGCCGTCCACCAGGATGAACAAGCCGAACACAATGGGCAGAAAGCTCGCCACGACCTCCGGCTTGAGCAGCGTAAAGATGCCCAGCCCCACGGTAATGACGCCGCCCACCAGCATAAAGGGGGCGGTAAAGCCGGTGCCGCGCAGCCGCGCGTACTGGAACAGGCAGACCGCGCCGGTCATCAGCACCACAATGCCGAAGGCATAGCAGATCCACAAAAGGCTGGTTTCGGGCATAATGAGCAGCATCAGCCCCAAAATGATAAAGGCAATGCTTAAAGCGAACATCCCGTTTTTCATGTGACGCAGCATACAAATTACTCCTTGACCTGCATAGCTTTGGCAGCGGCAACGATCAGGTCTGCGCAGGCATCCAGACCCAAGCCGGCGTTCAGGCAAAGGTCGTAGTTTTTCGCCTCGCCCCAACGGTTTTCGGTGTAGTAGTTGTAGTAGCTGGCGCGCGCGCGGTCGTGCTTGGCAAGCTGGCTTTCCCAGCTGCGGTCAGACATATCCTTGACATCGGGGCGTGCCTTGGCGCGTTGGATGCGCTCCTCCAGCGGGGCGTATACAAAGGTGCGCAGCACGTTGGGGCGGTCGCGCAGAACGTAGTCGCCGCAGCGCCCCAGGATGACGCACGACCCTTGGGCGGCGACCTCTTTAATGACGTTGCTTTGCAGAATGTAGACCTGATCCGCCAAGGGCATGGTGTTGCCCATCATATACAGGCTGTAGATCAGGCTGCCGCTGCGCTGGTTTTCGCTGGCGGCGATGGCTTCTTCCGTCAGACCGCTGCGCTTAGCAGCCATGGTGATGAGTTCCTTATTATAAAGGGGGATAGCGAGCTTGTCGGCAACGGCTTGGGCGATCTCACTGCCGCCGGAGGCGTATTCACGCGCCATCGTGATAACCATAGGTTCCATTCTGCTGCACCTCACAATAATATAGATTTTTGCCTGATACGGCTTACTTACAGTATATCCCGAAATTTGTAAATGTGCAAGAGAAAATCATACTTTTGGGGAAAATCATACTTTTGCGGCTGCATTTTTGTGCAGGGCGATGTAGGGCGGGGTGACCCCACCCCGCCGGAAAGCCTTCCCCCTTTGGGGGGAAGGTGGCGCGCAAGCGCGCCGGATGAGGGGGAAATGTCCGGGAGTTGCCCCCTCATCAGTCACCTGCGGTGACAGCTTCCCCCAAAGGGGGAAGCCATACAGGCAGCTTACCCGGTATGTTGTTGCAACCGCAAAACCGCGGGCGGGGCATGCCCCGCCCCTGCCGCGCACTATAAAAAATGTGTCCGCGCAAGCGGACACACTCTAACATCTTTCTTGCCAAATTGTGCTTTTTCCGGGATGTAAAATTGCTATAAAATTATTACAAACCGTATAAAATCACAGCGTTCCCTTGGTGGATAGCACCCCGCAAATCCGCGCATCGGTGCGGGTGGCGGCGTCCAATGCCTTGGCAAACGCCTTGAACATCGCCTCCAGCTTGTGGTGGTCGTTCTCACCGTACATAATTTTCAGGTGCAGATTCATCATCGCTGCGTAGGAAACCGCATAAAAAAACTCCCGCGCCATCTGGGTGTCCATCCCGCCGCAGCTTTGCCCGGCAAACGCCGCGTCGTAGACAAAATACGGCCGCCCGCCCAGATCCACCGCGCACAGCGCCAGCGTTTCGTCCATGGGCAGCATACAGCTGCCGTAGCGCACCAGCCCGGCCTTGTCGCCCAGCGCCTGCCGCAGCGCCGTACCCAGCGCAATGCCGATATCCTCAATGGTGTGGTGGCAGTCCACATTCAAATCGCCGCGGCAGTGTACCGTCAAATCAAACAAGCCGTGGCGGGCAAAGCCGTCCAGCATATGGTCAAAAAAGCCGATGCCGGTATCCAGCTCGGTCTTGCCGGTGCCGTCCAGATTCAGGGTCAGGGTAATTTGGGTTTCCCGCGTGTTGCGGGTCACGGTGGCTGTGCGTTCCATAGGCTGCCTCCTGTTTCCTTTACCGCATTAAAGCGTTACTATGCCTTTACTATACCACGCGCGCAGGGGCGGCGTCAATGCAAAAAATGCGCAATTTATTTACGAAATCGCAACACTTTTTTTTGCCCGCTGCGCTACAATAAGGGTAAGATTTTGAAGGCAACACCGCACAATTCCCGCCTGACGGCTTAAGCACCGCTCCGACGGCTGCGGCACGGCATCTGCGTTGCCAAAATGCTCGATAATACACAAAGTATTATCTGCGCTTTTGGCTTAGCAGCTGCCGCACCTCGCTCGCCGTATCGGCACTTAGAACTGTGCGGTATTGCCTGAACATGGGGCTGCGGCCCTGTTTTTGAGAGGAAAACCAACTCTATGGCAAAGATAATCGGGATAGATTTGGGTACCACCAACAGTTGCGTGGCGGTGATCGAAGGCGGCAAGCCGGTGGTCATCCCCAACGCCGAAGGGCAGCGCACAACGCCCTCGGTGGTGGCGGTGACCAAAGCGGGGGAGCGCCTGGTGGGCGAAGCTGCCAAGCGGCAGGCGGTCACCAATGCGCCCCGCACCGTCAGCAGCGTCAAGCGGCTGATGGGCAGCGAAAAGCGCGTGCCGATCGACGGCAAAACCTACACCCCGCAGGAGATCAGCGCCCTGATTTTGTCCAAGCTCAAGGCGGACGCCGAGGCATATCTGGGCGAGGCGGTGACGCAGGCGGTCATCACGGTGCCGGCGTATTTTAACGATGCGCAGCGCCAGGCCACCAAGGATGCCGGGCGCATTGCCGGGCTGGAGGTGCGCCGCATCATCAACGAACCCACCGCCGCCGCGCTGGCGTACGGGCTGGACAACGGCAAGACGCAAAATGTGATGGTGTACGATCTGGGCGGCGGCACGTTTGACGTGTCGCTGATCCGCATCGGGGACGGCATCGTGCAGGTGCTGGCGACCTGCGGCGACAACTTTTTGGGCGGCGATGACTTTGACGAGCGCATCGTCACATGGCTGGCAGAGGGGTTCCGCGCCGACACGGGGCTGGATTTGACCACCGACCGCGTGGCGATGCAGCGCCTGCGCGAGGAAGCCGAAAAGGCGAAAAAAGAGCTTTCGGCAGCCACCCAGACCGAGATCCACCTGCCGTTCATCCTCAGCGGGGCGGACGGGGTGCATCACCTGCAAAGAACGCTGACACGCGCAAAATTTGAGGAGCTTTGCGCCGATTTGATCGAGCGCACGGCGCTGCCCGTGCGCAACGCGCTGAGCGACGCCCGCCTGAGCGCCAGCGATCTGGATCAGGTGCTGCTGGTCGGCGGTTCGACCCGCATCCCGGCGGTGCAGGCGAAAGTCATGCGTATGGTCGGGCTGGAGCCGGGCAAGAGCCTGAACCCCGACGAGTGCGTGGCGCTGGGCGCTGCCGTGCAGGCTGGGCGGCTGGGCGGCGAGGTGCTGGCAGGCACCGGTCACGACCTGCTGCTGATGGACGTCACCCCGCTGACGCTGTCCATCGAAACGGTGGGCGGCGTGGCAACGCATCTGATCGAGCGCAACGCCACCATTCCGACGCGGTTCAGCAAGGTGTTTACCACCGCCGCGCCCTTCCAAAGCACGGTGGAGATCAAAGTTTTGCAGGGCGAGCGCGAGTTTGCCCGCGACAACAAGCTGCTGGGAACCTTTACCCTGCAGGGCATCAAGCGCGCGTGGGCGGGCGTACCCAAAATCGAGGTGACCTTTGACATTGACGCCAACGGCATTGTCAAAGTCAGCGCCAAGGACCTGGACACCGGCAAGCAGCAGGGCATTACAATTACCGGCACCTCCCACCTGACCGAGGAGGAGATTCGCCGCGCCATGCGCGATGCCGCCGCCTTTGCGGGGCGCGACAAGCAGCGCCGCGAAGCGCTGGAGGCGATGAACGCCGCCGAAGCAGCGCTGTACCGCGTCAACACCGCCTTGAACAGCCGTGTGGGCAAGGAGCTGGACCGCGACACGCGCCTGCATATAAAGGAAGCCGTGCGCCATTTGGAGCGCACCCTGCGCCGCAAGAAAGCCGAACGCCTGACCCCGGAGGATGCGCACAACATCAACGACGCGCGCGAGGCGCTTTCCGCCGTGGCCGCGCCGCTGGTGGAAAAGTGGGAAACGAGCGCGAAGTAATTCTATAAGTAAGTGTAAATTCGGTGTGCCGCCCCAACGGGGCGGCACATTTTTGTTTGATTTATTAGGAGGATAGGGGAGGGGGGCGGAGAGTGGAGAGTTAAGAGTTTAGAGTTTAGATAAGGTATGCCCGCGGCGCGGGCATATTGGAATGGCGAAGAGAGCCCTTTTGCGGATAGTAATGTAGGGATGGGTCAAGACCCATCCGCACCGCTGGCTGCGCGCAGCGCATAAAATCGCGCTGAATGGCGCGTTATTTCCCGATGCATCGTACTATCGGCAAGGTGGCAAGGAGGGGTCAAGACCCCTCCCTACAAATAACTTGGAGGCAGGTAATAATTGGGAAAGTGCAAATTTCCGGTAGGTTTGTAGGGAACGGTCTTGACCGTTCCGTGCGGTTTACCCGTTAGTTCGCGTTACCGGTATGGCTGCAACGGGCGGCATATATGCCGCCCCTACAAACCAACCCGTAATGTTTATACAAATCACCATTGCCCCGTAGGGCGGGGTGACCCCACCCCGCCGTGCCGTTTACCCGCAATGTCGCAATTGCCGTTGGGTCGCGGGCGGTATATTTTTATTGCCACGCAATCCCGTGATGGTTCGGCGTGTCCGGCAGGTTTGTAGGGGACGGTCTTGACCGTTCCGTGCGGTTTACCCGTTAGTTCGCGTTACCGGTATGGCTGCAACGGGCGGCATTTATGCCGCCCCTACGGTGTACCCGCTATGTTGCTGCAACCCAACCTCCGCAAAAAATCACACTACACGCTACATCGCTATACTTTCCCAAAACGCAACGATAAAAATGCAATTTTGCGCAAATGTTCACGATGCTTTATTTTATAAAGTTTTTTGCCTTTGCGTGTCTAAAATTCCGTTTTAAGGTTGACACACAGGCAACTTTAGGTTAATATATAATAGTCATTATTTACAACTGTCCACCGTGTAAAAACACTGTGCTCGGGAGAAAAATCCTCTCCCTGTTCGGGCAGCCGGGGGGCTGCCTGCGCAAGTTGCAGATACGGCAAAATATAGGAGGTTTTGTACACATGAAAAACACCAAGCAAGCCATTGCGCTGGCATCTGCTGCGGCCCTGAGCCTCAGCCTGCTGGCAGGCTGCGGTGGTGCTGCCAGCTCTTCCGCTGCCACCAGCGGTGAGTCCAGCAGCACGGCTACCGCAACCGCCACCACTGCCGACGGCACCATTGTTCTGGCAGAAACCGGCTTTGAGGGCAAGTTCAGCCCCTTCTTCGCCGCTTCTGCTGCCGACCAGGATGTTATTGATCTGACCCAGCTCGGTCTGCTCGGCGCTGACCGTAAGGGCGAGATGGTCCTGAACGGCATCGAGGGCGAGACCCGCGAGTACAACGGCACCGAGTACACCTACCGCGGCACCAGCGACTGCACCGTTACCGAGAACGCCGACGGCACTGTCACCTACGACATCAAGCTGCGCGACGACCTGAAGTTCTCTGACGGCGAGCCTGTTACCATCGACGACGTCATCTTCTCCATGTACGTCTATCTGGACCCGACCTATGACGGTTCCGTCACCATGTACTCCACCCCCATCGTCGGTCTGGAGGAGTACCGCAATTCTATGTCCACCCTGTCCAAGCTGATCGGTGAGGCCGGCGAGGACAACACCGACTACACCAACTTCACCGAAGAGCAGCAGAAGGCTTTCTGGGACGCTGTCAACGACGGCGGCGTGAAGTTTGCTCAGGAAATCGTTGACTACATGATGACCAACGGCGCTACCGATGTTGCCTCCGCTGCTGCCGGCTGGGGCTTCGACGGTCTGGCTGCCGATGCCACCGCCAAGGACTTCTTCCTGGCGATCGCCGCTCAGTATGACTGGAACTTCTCCGCTATGGAAGCCGAGACTGCCGGTACTGCTCTGTCTGACCTGATCCCCGAGGACGTCTACGCTTACGCCACCACCGGTGTCGCCGTTGGTGCCGACGTTCCCAGCGTTGCCGGTATCGTCAAGACCGGTGACTACAGCATGACCCTGACCACCAGCGAGCTGTCCACCACCATGATCTACCAGCTGCAGATGCCCATCGCTCCTCTGCACTACTACGGCGACAAGAGCCTGTACGACTACGACAACAACTCCTTCGGCTTCCCCAAGGGCGATCTGAGCGTTGTGCGCTCCAAGACCGGCGCTCCTCTGGGCGGCGGTATGTACACCTTCAGCAAGTACAGCGACGGTGTTGTTTACCTCGATGCCAACCCCACCTACTATGACGGCGCTCCCAAGATCGCTCACGTCAACATGAAGGAAACTCAGGAAGCCGATAAGATCACCGGTGTTCAGGCCGGCACCATCGACATCTCCGATCCTTCCTACTCTCTGGAAGTTGCCGACCAGATCGCCGACATCAACGGCGCTGAGGGTGAGGACGGTCCCGTCATCACCACCCGTCTGAAGGACTACCGCGGCTACGGCTACATCGCCCTGAGCGCCAAGAACGTCAACGTCGGCGGCGACCCTGCCTCCGAGGCTTCCAAGGACCTGCGCAAGGCCATCATGACCGTCATCGCTGCTTACCGTGATGAGGGCATCAACTCCTACTACGGCGATACCGCCACCGTTATCAACTACCCCGTTTCCAACACCTCTTGGGCTGCTCCCTCCGTCACCGACGACGGCTATCAGGTCGCTTACTCCACCGGCGTGGACGGCGAGCCTCTGTACACCGCCGATATGCAGGGCGAGGCCAAGTATCAGGCTGCTCTGCAGGGCGCTCTGGGCTACTTCGAGGCTGCCGGCTACACCGTCACCGACGGCAAGCTGACCGCTGCCCCCGCCGGCGCTAAGCTGGAGTACCAGGTCAACATCGGTGCCGACGGCAACGGTGACCACCCCTCCTTCCAGACCCTGACCAACGCTGCCGCCGCTCTCAAGACCATCGGCTTCAACCTGATCGTCACCGATATGGCCAACGCTTCTGACCTGTTCGCTTCCTACCAGTCCGGCGCTGCCGAGGGTTGGGTCGCTGCCTGGCAGTCCACCAATGACCCCGATATGTACCAGCTGTACCACAGCCAGGGTTCCACCAACTACTACAAGATTGCTGACTCCGACCTGGATGAGCTGATCATGGCTGCCCGCCAGACCACCGACCAGGAAGCCCGTAAGGCTATGTACAAAGAGGCTATGGAGATCATCCTCGACTGGGGTGTTGAGCTGCCCGTCTACCAGCGCAGCGAGGCTACCATCTTCTCCACCGAGCGTATCAACATCGATACCATCGCGAAGGATATGACCCCGTACTGGACCTACAAGTCTGAGCTGAACAACATGGAGCTGAACTAAGTTTTAACTTGACCCTGCGTTCTGCTTAAACAGCAATAAATAGCGACCGTTCCGGCGCTTTATAACGCCGGAACGGTTGCTGTGTCTAAATATACGACACAAAACACAGCCATACTATGCACATTCAGCCATAATATGGTTGTCCCACTCCCCCGCAGGGGGTCAGCCCTTGCGGGGGACGGGGATGCCCATATTCCGGCATATCCCTGCAAAAATCCCTGCATAAAAACAAACGCGGCCACTGCCGTGCAAGGAAGGAACGAAATAACCCGTGCGTAATTACATCATCAAGCGAATCGCGCAGTCGGTACTGATCCTGTTCTGTGTTATGTTCATTATCTACGCGCTGATCCGCAGCCTGCCCAGCTCCTTTGCCGAAACCATGGCGATGCAGCTGGCACAGGCCCCCGGTGCAAAACCCTACAAGGAATGGCTGGATCAGCTCAATGCTGCCTACGGTCTGGACATGGACATTGTCCCCGGCTTCTTTACCTGGCTGAGCAAGGCGATCGTCGGCAACTTCGGCGACAGCTGGAAGTGGAACGTCCCCGCCGTGCAGAAGTTCCAGGAAGTCGTCGGTCTGTCCGTTATTATGGGCGGCATCTCCTTTGTGCTGTCCCTGATCATCGCCGTGCCTCTGGGCGTGCTGGCTGCCACCAAGCAGTACTCCCGCGCAGACTATGTCATCACCGCTGTGGCGCTGGTCGGCATCTCTCTGCCCACCTTCTTCTTTGCCACGCTGCTCAAGCTGGTGTTCTCTGTCAAGCTGGGCTGGTTCGATCTCTACGGTCTGGTCGGGCGTGACTATGCCCAGCTGGACGCCATGGGTCAGATGCTTGACAAGGCAAACCACCTCGTGCTGCCCATCGTTACGCTGGTCATCGTGTCCATCGGCGGCTATATGCGCTATACCCGCACCAATATGCTGGAAGTGCTCAACGCCGATTACATCCGCACCGCCCGCGCCAAGGGTCTGTCCGAGCGCACGGTCATTTATAAGCACGCTTTCCGCAACACGCTGATCCCGCTGGTCACCATCATCGGCGGCAGCCTGCCCGGTCTGTTCAGCGGCGCCCTGATCACCGAAACGCTGTTCTCCATCCCCGGCATCGGCTACATCTCTTACCAGTCCATGGTCGCGGGCGATATCCCGTTTACCATGTTCTACCTGTCCTTTATGGCAGTGCTGACGCTCGCCAGCAACCTGCTGACCGATATCCTGTACGGCGTGGTTGACCCGCGCGTGCGCATTTCTTAAAGAAAGGAGTATGCCCCTATGAGTGAAAATACCCAGAACACCAACCCCAACAAGGAGCAATATTCCTTGAACGACGACCGCCGCGTCAAGGTACTCAGCCCCGGCGCACTGGTCGCCAAGCGCTTCTTCCGCAACCGTCTGGCCGTCGTGGGTCTGTCCATGCTCGTTGCCATGTTCCTCTTCTCCTTCATCGGCGGTCTGGTCAGCCCCTACGGGCAGGACGAGCAGTTCTACACCTACGCCGAAATGTCCAAGGAGTACGTCGGCGTTACCCGCAACGACACCATGCGTTTTGTGGTGGCTGACGGGCAGGACTTCGGCTCCATTGCGCAGAGCAAGGCGCTGGACGCCTTCAAGAAGGGCGAAACCGAGTTCGTCTACAAGGACGTTGCCTACACGCTGGATAGCTTGTCCGACGATCTGTACGTCGTCAAGAAGGGCGGCACCATTCTGGGCTACGCCGCCCGCGACCTCGTCAACCCCGCCGACGGCGCTGCCGCGCTGAGCTTCAACGCCAAGCTCGCCGGTCTGACCGCCATGGTCAATGACGAAACCGAGTTCACCGCCGACGGCGCAACCTACCAGCTGGATGACGGCGACGTCAAGCTGGGCGGCGACACCGTGGCGTACATCAGCCGCTTAGTCGTTTCCGCCGCCGACCCCAGCATCGTGGTCACCCGCGATTTCAAGGACCGTCTGGAAGAAACCCTCGATGCCGACGGCGTCAAGTTCAACTACACCGACGAAGCCGGCACCACCGCCGAGTACGACATCGTCTACGATGCCTCCACCAAGGTGTGGAGCGTCAAGCAGATGACCGCCACCTACATCTATGACCGTTACGCCGCCCCCAGCAAGGAACACTGGCTGGGTACCGACACCAACGGTATGGATATGCTGACCCGCCTGATGTACGGCGGTCGTGTTTCGCTGATCATCGGCTTCATCGTCGTGTTTATGGAAACCGCGCTGGGCGTTCTGTTCGGCGGTCTGTCCGGCTACTTCGGCGGCTGGGTCGATAACATCATCATGCGTGTGGTGGACGTCTTCTACTGCATCCCCTCGATGCCCGTCATCATCATCATCGGTGCCGCCATGGACGCCATGCACCTCGATTCCTGGACCCGTATGATCTACCTGATGCTGATTCTGGGCTTCCTCGGCTGGCCGAGCATTGCCCGTCTGGTCCGCGGTCAGATCCTGAGCCTGCGCGAGCAGGAGTTTATGATGGCGACCGAGGCGTGCGGCATCAAGGTGCGCCACCGCATCTTCCGCCACCTGATCCCCAACGTTATCCCGCAGCTGATCGTTGTCTGCACCATGGGTCTGGGTTCCACCATTCTGACCGAGGCGACCCTGTCCTTCTTGGGTCTGGGTGTCAAGTATCCCTTCGCTTCCTGGGGCAACATCATCAACGACGTCAACAACGCCTATGTTATGACCAACTACCTGTTCATCTGGATCCCCGCCGGTATCTGCCTGCTGATCACCGTTCTGGGCTTCAACTTTGTGGGTGACGGTCTGCGCGACGCCTTTGACCCCAAGATGAAACGCTGATCGAAAGGAGAAACACACGATGGCTAAGAAACAGGAAGGGTATCTTTCCGCTAAAGAATCGCGGCGTATCTCCAAGGAAAACCGCCGCATTACCGACCGTTACGAAAAGCAGCGCAAGCGCCGCAACGTGCCGGAGTCTGAATATGTTACCGAGATGAAGGACCCCGCCAACGCGGTGGAGTTCGACAACCTGCACACCTACTTTTTCACCGATACCGGCGTGGTCAAGAGCGTGGACGGTGTTTCCTTTGAAGTCCCCGTCGGCAAGACCGTCGGCGTCGTCGGCGAGTCCGGCTGCGGCAAGTCCGTCACCAGCCTGTCGCTGATGCAGCTGCTGCAGCGCCCGCAGGGTCAGATCGTGGATGGCGCCATCCGCCTGAACCTCGGCAACGGCAAGGCGTATGACATTGCCAAGACCCCCAACGAAAAGATGCAGGGTCTGCGCGGCAACTATGTTTCGATGATCTTCCAGGAGCCTATGACCAGCCTGAACCCGGTGTTCCGCATCGGCGCGCAGATCGACGAGGTCATTGCCCTGCACGAGGGCGAGGGCAAGAGCAAGGAGGACATCAAGAAGCGCACCATCGAGATGCTGGAAACCGTCGGCATTGCCAACAGCGACGGCGTGTATGAGATGTACCCCCACGAGCTGTCCGGCGGTATGCGTCAGCGCGTTATGATCGCCATGGCGCTGGCTTGCAACCCCAAGATCATCATCGCGGACGAGCCGACCACCGCGCTGGACGTTACCATCCAGGCGCAGATTCTGGACTTGCTGCGCAGCCTGAAGGATAAGATCAACTCCTCCATCATGCTGATCACCCACGACCTCGGCGTTATTGCCGAAATGGCGGACTACGTTGTCGTTATGTACGCGGGGCGCGTGGTTGAAAAGGGCACCGCAGAGGAAATTTTTGCCCACCCCAGCCACCCCTACACCATCGGTCTGATGGCGTCCAAGCCCGTTGTCGGCAAAAAGGTGGATCGCCTGTATTCCATCCCCGGCAAGGTGCCCAACCCCGTGGATATGCCCAACTACTGCTACTTTAAGGACCGCTGCGAGATGCAGCTGCCCTGCTGCGAGGGCGAGTACCCCTGCGAGATCAGCCTGTCCCCGACGCATAAGGTCAGCTGCTATCGCTACTACGAAGAAAACAGAAA
>CAKTAS010000009.1:0-25536 GCA_934529095.1 uncultured Gemmiger sp.
GTAAAACACGAAAGGAATTTTCCGATATGACGGACATTATCATTCAGGGCATTTACGGGCGCATGGGTCGCGCCCTTGTGGAAAAAATTGCTGCCCGCACGGACTGCCGCGTTGTTGCCGGTGTGGACCGCGAGGCGGGGCGCGTGGGAGAGATCCCGGTGTACGCAAGTTGGCAGGACGTTGCCTGCAACGGCATTGTGATCGATTTTTCCTCCCCCGCCGGGGCGGCAGCCGCCGCCGCTTGGGGTGCAGAGCACGGCGTACCCTGCGTCATCTGCTCCACGGGTCTTTCCAGTGAGGAGCTGGACATTTTGCAGAAGGCCGCCGAAAAGACGGCGATTTTCCGCAGTGCCAATATGTCGCTGGGCGTCAATGTGCTGATCGAGCTTGCCAAGCAGGCTGCCCGCGTTCTGGGCGGCGAGTACGACATTGAAATTGTCGAAAAGCACCACCGCAACAAGCTGGATGCCCCCAGCGGCACCGCCCTGATGATCGCCGATGCCATCAACGCCGAGGCGGGCGGGCAGTACGAATATGTCTACGACCGCTCGCAGGTGCGGAAAAAGCGCGGCGACAAGGAGCTGGGCATCAGCGCCGTGCGCGGCGGCGGCATTGTGGGCGAGCATGAGGTGCTGTTCTGCGGCGCCGAGGAAGTCCTGACCCTGAGCCACAGCGCCGGGGCGCGCACCGTCTTTGCCGAGGGTGCCATTCAGGCAGCGCTGTTTTTGGACGGGCAGCAGCCCGGTATGTATGCCATGACCGATTTGCTGCGGGGTAAACTGCCGTGCGAATGAAAAGTAACGAGATTTTAGCCTGCTGCGTGATCGCGCTGGGGGTCTGCGGTGTGGTGGCGGGTTCGCTTTTGACCGAGCCGACCGCGCCGGTTGCCGCCCCTGCCCCGGCAGCGACCGTGCAGCCCACCCCCGAACCCACGCCGGAGCCAACGCCGGAGCCGACGCCCGAACCCACCCCCACGGTGGACACGGTGCGGTTTTCCGCCACGGGGGATGACTTGATCCACGACGGGCTGTATATCCAGGCGCGCCAGCGCGGCACCGACGGGTACTATGATTTTTCCTATGTGTATGAGAATATGCGGGAATTCTACACCCAGTTTGATGTAAACTGGCTGAATCAGGAAACGCTGGTCAACGACGAATTTGCCCCCAGCGGCTACCCGTGCTTTTCCACCCCCGGCGACATTACCGATGCGCTGTATGATTTGGGGTTCCGGGTGTTCAGCCTGTCCAACAACCACAGCTACGACAAGGGCGCGGCGGGCATTGAGGCTTCGCTGCGGCACTGGGAAGCCATGCCCGAGGACGTGCGCTACATGGGCTTTTACACGCTGGCGGACCCCACCGAGTACGTCTACCAGACTGTGAACGGCATCACCTTCGGCTATCTTTCCTACACCGAACATACCAACGGCATCCCGACGCCGAGCCAAGCCGAACACGGCGTGATCTACTTAAGCGACCGCGAAACGATTGCCAAACAGATCGCCGATATGCGTCCCCACTGCGATGTGCTGATTGTCAGCTGCCATATGGGTACCGAGGGCAGCCACACGGTGAATGATTTCCAAAAGGACACCGCCCAGTGGCTGGCGGATCAGGGCGTTGACCTTGTCATCGGCACCCACCCCCATGTGACCCAGAACGCCGAATGGCTGACGGGGGCAAACGGCAACCAGACCTTTGTGGCGTACAGCCTGGGCAACTTTGCCAACGCCCAGTCCAGCGCGGACAATGTCATCGGCGCGGTGCTGGACATCACCTTTGAAAAGACCACCCAGCCCGACGGCAGCAGCGCCGTGGCGATGCTGGACCCCAAGCTGCACTGCGTTGTGACCCAGTACGAAGCCGGGTACCAGAATATCCGCGTCTACCCCTACCCCGCCTACACGGACGAGCTGGGCGCGGCGCACGGCTGCTTCACCTTAAGCCGCGACTACATAGAAAACGTGCTGCGGCAAAGCATTGACGAGCAGTATCTTACGTTAGAATAATACGAAAGCCTTAGAATAATACGAAAGGACGGCATTTTTATGTACGGTGTCAGCAAAATCAGCAGCGAGCAGGATATCCTGCTTACCACGTTTCCCGGCGCAAAATACAGCGCCCAAAGCCTTGCGGGCTACCTGAAGGTGTTCGCCGATGCGGGCATTGTGGTGGATATGATCTGCCAGAGCGCCCCGCGCGGCGCCGCGGTGGATTTCAGCTTTACCACCGCCAACGACAATTTTGCCGCCGTCATGAAAGCCCTGCCCGCCGCCGCCAAGGTCAATCCCCCGCTGGTTTCGGGCGGGTACTGCAAAATCAACCTGTTTGGCGAGGATATGGTCACCAGCTGCGGCGTTGCCGCCCGCGCCTTGGCTGCGCTGGCGGAGGTCGATATTGAGATCGCGCTGATCACCACCAGCGACCTTGACATTTCGCTGCTGATCCGCCAGCAGGACGAGGACGGCGCCCTGACCGCCCTGCACAAGGCGTTTGCGGTTTAACGACAGTCAAAAACAGGTGCAGCTCCATTGAGGGGCTGCACCTGTTTTTTATTTATTCTTACGGTAGCACTTTGCCGCCAGAAACGGCAGGAAGACAACCCCATACATAATGGCGCTGATTGCCACATCGCCCCAGGCGATGACCTGATTGCCGATATCCGCCGTGCCTGTCCAGACAAGGATCATATTGTTGTTCAGGTAATGCAGCAGCACAGGCAGCCAGATGTTTTTTCCACATTTTTCATAGGCGAACGTGAAGAACACGCCCATCGTCACGCAGACGACAAGCTGCGATGCGATACTCTGCAGGGAGGTTTCCGGGCTGTAAAAGAAAAGGTTCAGCGGCAGATGCCACAGCCCCCACAGCACGCCCACCGCCAGTGCGCCGCGCCGTGCGCCGAAGCGGTTTTGCAGGGCGGGCGTCAGGTAATAGCGCCAGCCGTATTCCTCGCCAAAAAACGGCAGAAAGCTCAAAAAGAAGTTCGGTATAAGTGCCACCGCTATGACCCACGGTGCAGCTGTGCGCCAATAAGCCAGATATTCAGCCCAGCTATCGCCGCCCTGCATCGCCACGGAAAGAAAGACCATACCGGTCTTGACCGCCAGAAAATAGACGCAGATGCCGAACGCCGTCAACGCCTTACCGTGCAGACGCAGCCCGTAGGCTTCGCGCTTTTCCTTTTTCTCGGTCAGCAGAAAAATCCAGCCCAGCACCGATGCGATAATGATAACGAGGTTGGCGATGCCCAGCCACGGTGCCTGCGGCATAACGGCGGACAGCACGCTTGCGGCAAGCATGACCGCCGCAGCCGCAAGGTACAGGATGTAAAACCGCTTGGGGGTATCCTGCCGCTTTGCCGGCAAAAACGCCAGCATAACACCCGCCGCCGGGTAGAACATCTGGGCGTTGGCAAAAATGCTGGTATCCTGCCCGTTTTGCAGGCAGATGTACAAAAGCGGCATCATCAAAAACGGAATTGCGTAAGCACAGAGTGCAAAGACAGTCAGCTCTTTTTTATTCGTTTTCATCGTCGTCCTCCTTGGGGTTTTCCAGTTCCGCGTGGCGCTTTTTGTAAGCCTTCATACTGAGCTGCAGCGTTGCAAAGCACAACGCCCATGTACAAACGCCCATAAATACCGTCAACAGCACCGCAACGCCCACGCCAAACTCTGCAAATTTGATAAGCCCCCACACAAAGATGGCAGCACCGCCCGTCAGGGACACAACGGCATTGGTTTTTGTGTTCGCTTTGAGGTGGCGGTCCCAGATACCGGCACGCAGATCACTTATGATCGAATAGGCGCAGCCCAGCATAAAGATAAACCATTCTGCCGCCATCTCCCGCAGGGTAAAGCCCAGCAGACTTTCGATGATCAGCGCCGCCAGCAGCAGCACCCACAGCGCCCAGAAGCCGCGGGACTCGATTTTCAAAAGGGTCTGTTTTTGCATTTCGTCCAGATTCTCGCGCTTAAAAAACTCTCTCAAATTCATCGCTTATTCCTCCCAGAACAGTTCGTCCAATGTCTTGCCCAGCACCCTGCAGATGCTGCGGCACAGGTTGATGGTGGGGTTATACTCCCCTTTTTCAATGGCGTTGATGGTCTGCCGCGACACGCCCACCGCCGCCGCCAGGTCTGCCTGCGTCATATCCTTTTGGGCGCGGGCGGCCTTCAGCATCAGGTTTTTTGCCATGGTGATCAGCTCCTTTTGTTTTGCTGTGGCTATACTATATCATATCTCTTGCATTATGTCAAGTATATATTACATTTTGTTTGGTATAATTTTACTTGCGGTCAGCCGCCCGCTGTGCTATCATAGAATATATATCTGATACAAGGGAGCTTTCCTATGAAGTACAGTTTTTCCGCTTTTGAAAACGGTTTTGTCCGCGCAGCCGCTGCCAGCCCCGCCCTGCGCGTGGCGGACTGCGCCTACAACGCACAGCAAATTATCGCTGCCATGCGCGCCCACGCCGCCGACGGCGTGCAGCTGCTCTGCCTGCCGGAGTTCTGCCTGACCGGCTACACCTGCAGCGACCTGTTTTTGCAGGCTACCCTTTTGCAGGGCGCCGAAAAAGGTCTGGCTGATATTCTGAGCGCCAGCGCGGATTTGGACATCCTCACGCTGGTGGGGCTGCCTGTGCGCCACAACGCCAAGCTTTACAACTGTGCGGCGGTCGTCTGCCGCGGCGAGCTGCTGGGGCTTGTACCCAAGACTTATCTGCCCAACTACGGCGAATTTTACGAAAAGCGGCATTTTGTACCCGCCATGCGCGAGGCTGAGTGCATCGAGTTTGCCGGGCAGGAAACGCTGATCGGCACCGATCTGCTGTTTGCCTGCAAGCAGCTGCCCGATTTTGTGCTGGGCGTTGAGGTGTGCGAGGATCTGTGGGCGCCCGTGCCGCCCAGCTGCCGCCACGCGCTGGCGGGCGCAACGGTGATCGCCAATCTTTCTGCCAGCGACGAAACCGTCGGCAAGGCGGACTATCGCCGCGCGCTGGTCTGCGGGCAGAGCGCCCGGCTGCTGACCGCCTACCTGTATGCCGATGCCGGACATGGCGAAAGCACCACCGATATGACCTTTGCCGCCCACAACCTGATTGCCGAAAACGGCAGCCTGCTGAGCGAAGCCCGCCCGTTTGCGGGCGGTGCCGCCGTGACCGAACTGGACGTAAGCCGCCTGCAGCAGGAGCGTATGCGCAACACAAGCTTCTGCCCCGAAACCACCGGCTACACCACCGTGGAATTTGAACTGCGCGGCGCGGAAATCAGCCTGACGCGCCCGGTTTCCCCCACGCCGTTTGTGCCGCAGGACACCGCCGCCCGCGCCGAGCGCTGCGAGTTGATTTTGCGCATCCAGGCCGAGGGACTTGCCAAGCGGATGGAGCATACCCACGCCAAGTGCGCTGTGGTGGGCATTTCCGGCGGGCTGGACAGCTGCCTTGCCCTGCTGGTGGCGGTGCGCGCCTGCAAAGTGCTGGGACGCGACGCCAAGGATATTGTCGCCCTGACGATGCCCTGCTTCGGCACGACCCGGCGCACGCGCTCCAACGCCGAAATTCTGTGCGAGGCTTTGGGCGTGAGCTTTGGCGAGATCAACATTACAAAGACCGTGCAAAGCCACTTTGCCGATATCGGTCAGAACCCCGAAAGCTACGATGTCACCTTTGAAAACTGCCAAGCGCGCGTGCGCACACTGGAGTTGATGGACTACGCCAACAAAAACGGCGGCTTTGTCATTGGCACCGGCGATTTGAGCGAGCTTGCCTTGGGCTGGGCGACCTACAACGGCGACCATATGAGTATGTACGGCGTCAACGCGGGCGTACCCAAAACGCTGGTGCGCCACATTGTGCAGTATGTTGCCGACACCTGCGGGCAGGAAACCCTGCGCAGCGTGCTGCTGGATATTCTGGACACACCGGTCAGCCCCGAATTGCTGCCCACCGCCGCCGACGGCACCATTGCCCAGCAGACCGAAAAGCTGGTCGGACCCTATGAACTGCACGATTTCTACCTGTATTATGTGCTGCGGTTCGGCTTTCCGCCTGCCAAAATTTACCGCCTTGCCCGCACCGCCTTTGCCGACAAGTACGAGCCGGAGGTGCTGCTGGCGTGGCTGAAAAACTTCTACCGCCGTTTCTTTGCGCAGCAATTTAAGCGCAGCTGCCTGCCGGACGGTCCCAAGGTCGGCTCGGTGACTTTGTCGCCCCGCGGCGACTGGCGTATGCCGAGCGATGCCTGCAACACCCTGTGGATGGCAGAGCTGGAAACCCTGCAGGCGGAGTAAACAAAACAAAAGCCCCTGTAAAGCGGAACCGCTTTACAGGGGCTTTTTTAGTATTCTATGCCTTCTCTGGCGGGAATGCCTTTTTCATACGGGTGGCGGCGGGCGGTAAACTCGGTGATGTAATCGGCGCTTTGCAGCATCCAGTCTGCCGGGTCACGCCCCGTCAAAACGGTTTCATAGGGTGCGTTCAGAACCGCCTTTTTCAAAAGTGTTTCGGGCAAAAGTCCTGCGCGCAGCGCAGCGCACGCCTCGTCCAGAATCAGCAGGTCACAGGGCATTTGCAGGGCGGTTTCCAGCGTTTGGGTGTTGTGGGCAAGCGCCGCCGCCTTTTCCTGCGGCGTCATCCGCCATGTGAATTTTGCGTTGGGGCAGGCAAAAACCGCCGCGCCCAACCGGCGCAAAGGTTCGATCTCGCCGCTGGTGCCGTCCTTTAAAAACTGCACCACAACGACCTTTTTTCCGTGTCCCAAGGCGCGCAGCGCAAGCCCTGCCGCCGCCGTGGTCTTGCCCTTGCCGCTGCCAAAATACAAATGCAGCATAACAGCCCCCTTATCGGGATTTTTCAATCAGTTCCCGTGCGCTGGCAAGGCTCAGCTCGCTGACCTTGTCGCCGGAGATCATCCGCGCCAGCACCTGCACGCGACCGTCCAGATCCAAGGTGTGGATCTCGGTGTAGGTGCGCTCGCCACTGACGTTTTTCTGGATCAGCAGCTGGTTGTCGGCAAAGGCCGCCACCTGCGGCGTGTGGGTGATGCACAGCACCTGATGCCCCGCCGCTGTCTGGTGCAGCAGCTGACCGATGCGCCCCGCCGCCAGACCCGATACACCGGTGTCGATTTCGTCGTAAATGACGGTGGGCAGCGCGTCGCGGTCTGCCAAGGCGCTCTTGAACGCCAGCATAATGCGGGAAAGCTCGCCGCCGGAGGCAATTTTTGCCAGCGGCTTGGGGTCCTCGCCGGGGTTGGTGGAGATGAGAAATTCCACCGTGTCCTGCCCGTGGGAGCCGAGCGCTCCCCGGCTGTGCTTGAGAGCAAAGCGGATGCCCGGCATATTTAAAAATTCCAGCGCCGCGCGCATTTCGCGGTTCATGGCGGCAAAGCCCTGCAGGCGGCTTTGGGTCAGTGCCTCGGCGCTCTTTTTGGCTTCGGCATACAGCGCCTGCATCTGGGCTTTCAGCTCGGCGATTTTTTCGCCGGAGGTCTGGAAGGTTTCCAGCTCGCGGGCGGCTGCCTCGCGCCGTTCCAGCAGTTCCTCGACCTCCATGCCGAATTTCTGCTTGATGCGGTAGATGACATCCAGCCGGCTTTCGATCTGATCCAGCTCGCCGGGGTCAAAGCCGTAGGCATCCAGCCGATCTGCCAGCTCGGTGGCAAGGTCGCGGGCGTTATAGTACAATTCGTTCAGCCGCTCCGACAGGGGCGCCAGCGATTCGTCCAGCCGGGCACTGTTCTGCATCCCGTCCACGGCACCGCCCAAAAGGTCGGCGGCGCCGCTCTGCTCGCCGTCCTCGTCCCCCGCCAGCGCGGCGTGCGCGGCGGTGATGCCCTGCAAAATGCTTTGGGCGTGGGTGATCACATTTTTGCGTTCCTGCAAGGTTTTTTCCTCGCCGGGCTGCAGGGCGGCGGCATCAATGGCGTCGATTTCCGCCGTCAGGGCTTCGATGCGGCGCTGCTTGTCTGCCTCCCCGGCGTTCAGTGCATCCAGCTGCCGTTTGATACCGATCAACTCGCGGTACTGCGCGTAGTAGGGCGCAAACAGCGCCTGATTGCGGGCGTACTGATCCAGCAGCCCCAGGTGCAAGGCGGGGTTGGTCAGGCTTTGGCTGTCGTGCTGACCGTGGATGGAAAGCAGCCCTGCCGAAATATCGCGCACCACCGACGCCGTTGCAGGCATACCGTTGACACGGCAGCTGCCCTTGCCCTCGGCGTTGATCTCGCGGTACAAAAGCAGGTCGTCGGCAGCCTCATAGCCGCATTTTTCCAGCTGTGCCTTGACCGACTGCGGGATATCCTCAAAGGTCGCCCAAATGCACGCCTTCTGTGCGCCGCTGCGCACCAGCTCGCGGGAGGTACGGTTGCCCAAAATGGCGTTGATGGAGTCGATCAGGATGGACTTGCCCGCGCCGGTCTCACCCGTAAGCACGTTGAAGCCGGGGGTAAAATGCACCTCGGCCTTTTCGATGACGGCTACATTTTCAATTTTCAGGTTTGACAGCATCGGTCAGTCCCCCAGTTTACGGTATCAGCCTTTGCGCAGATAGCGCTGCAATTCCTTGGCGATGGCGGCGGCGTCCTCCTCGCCGCGCATCAGGATAAAGAACGTATCATCGCCGGAAAGTGTGCCGACAACGTTGTCCCACTGCTTGGCGTCAAACACTTCGCAGGCGGCGTTTGCCATACCGGAAAAACACTTGACCAGCACCATATGTCCCGCGTAGTCGATTTTCAGCACCGACTCGCGGAAAATCATCTCAAACCGGCTAGGGGAATGTGCCACCTTGCCGGATGCGGCAGCGGGCATATAGCGGTAGCTGCCGTCGGGCATGGCGGTCTTGACCAGCTGCAGCTCGCGGATGTCGCGGGACACGGTGGCTTGGGTAACGTCATAGCCTTCCTCACGCAGGTGGGCGATCAGCTCCTCCTGCCGGTCGATCGGGTGTTGGGTGATCAGATCCAAAATTGCTTGATGGCGCGCGCTTTTCATCAAGGTCATCTCCTCATCAATTTATTGGCAAGTGCGTCAAATTGTTCAGCTTTGGCAAAGCTGACAAGCTTTACGGTATTTTCGGCGGCGGTGATTTGCAGGGTCTCGCCGGGGTGCAGATCACACACAGCGTCGCTGTCCGCGCTGACATAGCAGGAATCGCGGTTGTCTGCGTCCGCCGTGATGTGCAGGGTGCGTCCCTTGCCGAACACGATGGGCGCCGCCCCGGCTTGGTGGCTGCAAACGGGGGTCAGCACCAGCACGGGGGCATCGGCGTCCAGCACCGGTCCCCCTGCGGAAAACGAGTACGCGGTGCTGCCGGTGGGCGTGGCAAAAATCAGCCCGTCGCTGCGGTAATGCCCCACGGGGGTGCCGTCACACAGGACGCGGTAGTCCATCGGATGCAGGCGGCTGCGCCCGAAAATGACCACGTCATTGAGCGCCTCGCCCTGCCAGTTCTCGGTTTCGGCTTTCAGCATCAGGCGGGGGCTGACGGTAAAATCCCCGGCAGCCAGCCGCTGCAGCTTATCCTCCAGCTCGGCGACCTCGCAGGTCGCCAGAAAGCCGGTGCGCCCTAAATTGACCCCCAGAACCGGCAGCCCCAGCCGCGCACAGGTCTTGCCTGCGCGCAGCAGCGTGCCGTCGCCCCCCACCGTTACCACGCGGTCCGCCTTGGCGTAGGCGTCGGCTTCCGGCAGGCAGACAACGCCCGGCAGCGGCTGCCCGCTTTGCAGGGCATCGGGCATAAGCACCGTCTGCCCGCCTTGCTGCAAAATTTGCGCAGCGCGGCGGGTGACGGTCAGCCCCTCGTCCTTGGTGGGGTTTGGGATCAACAGAACCGACATTTGCCCGGCTCCCCTTTCGTCTTTAGTGCAGGTTGGGGGTCTTGTCCAGCGCCGCGTGGGCGGCTGCCACGACCTGTTCGATCACGCCGTCGGGCAGCGGCTGCGGGGTTTCGCAGTGCTGCACAAACAGCAGAAATTCTATGTTGCCCTCGGGTCCCTTGATGGGCGAAAAATCCAGCCCCGCCGGGGCAAAGTGGTTGGCAAGGGCGTAGCCCTGCGCCATCTCCAGCACCTCGCGGTGGGTGGCAGCCTCGCGCACAACACCCTTTTTGCCGACCTTTTCGCGCCCGGCTTCAAACTGGGGCTTGACCAAGCATACGCCCACAGCGCCCGGCGTGCAGATGGCATCTGCCACCGGGAAAATATGCTTGAGCGAAATAAAGGACACATCTACGCTGAAAAATTCAACAGGCTCCTGCAGATCCTCCGGCGTGACGCTTCGGATGTTGGTGCGCTCCATATTGATGACGCGCTCGTCGGTGCGCAGGCTCCACGCCAGCTGCCCGTAGCCCACGTCCACGGCGTACACCTTGACGGCGCCGTTTTGCAGCATACAGTCCGTAAAGCCGCCGGTGGAAGCACCAATGTCCATACAGACCTTGCCGTCCGGGCGCATCGGGAACACCTGCATCGCCTTTTCCAGCTTGAGCCCGCCGCGGCTGACATAGCCGATATCATGCCCGCGCACCTCGACCTTGGCATCGGGGGCGATCATCTCGCCCGCCTTGTCCACCTTTTGCTCGTTGACAAAGACGATGCCGGACATAATCAGCGCCTTGGCGCGTTCGCGGCTTTGCACCAGCCCGTTCTGGCACAGGTATTGATCCAGACGTATCTTACTCATTGCGGATTCTCCTCGGTTTGCAGCAGGGCGCGGCAGAGTGCGGCGGCGTCCAGCTTCTGGTCGGCGCGCAGCTCCGGCACCTTGGCGTGCAAAAGATGTGCGTTATCTACGGCGTGCAGAAGGTACTGTCCCTGCCAGCCCGCCTGCTGCAGGGCAAAGCCCAGCTGCTGACCGATGCCGCCGGTGCGAATGGTATCCTCAGCAAACAGGATGGTGTCATACCCGCAAAGGGTCTGCACCAGCCCCTCGGGCAGCGGGTACAGCTGCACCAGCTTGACGGCGTCGGCGCGGCAGCCCCTGTCCGCCAGCTCCTGACACGCCGACAGAATTTCCTCGGTTTCGGCACCGTAGCTGACGAGGGCAATTTTGGCGGGCGCAGCGCCCTTGTAAATGTCAAACGGCTTTTCGCTGCAGCCCAGTGCTGCCAGCGCGGCGCTTTCGCCCCCACGGGGATAGCGGATAGCGCGCGGACCATGGCATTCCCGCACCAGCACACCCAGCCAGTAGCGCAGCTCCGCATAGTTGGCGGGCGCGTACACCGGGATGCCGATGCCGGAGAAAAACGCCGGGTCATAGATGCCCTGATGCGTTTCGCCGTCGCCGGGTACAAGCCCCGCGCGGTCCACAGCAAACAGAACATCCAGCTGCATCAGGTTGACGTCATGTATAATTTGGTCGTAGGCACGCTGAAAAAATGTGGAATAGATGGCAACCACCGGCAGCAGCCCCTGACTTGCCAAGCCGCCCGCAAAGGTGACGGCGTGTTCCTCCGCCATACCGACATCGAAGAACCGCTCCTTGTGCGCCTGCTTGAAGAAGTTCAGCCCCGTGCCGTATTTCATCGCGGCGGTGATGGCGCACAGGCGCGGCGTTTCCGTGCCAAGCTCGGCAAGGGTCTGCCCAAAGGTGGACGAGAAGGAGTCCGACGGCGAAAGCTCGGGGTCGGTCAGGTGGCTGAGATCCAGCTTGCCTACGGCGTGGAACTCGCCGGGGTTTTCCTCGGCGGGCTTCAGCCCCTTGCCCTTTTGGGTGACGACGTGCAGGAAAATCGGGGCATACTGCTCCCGCAGGTTGGAAAGCATCCGGCTGAGCAGCTCGACATCGTGACCGTCCACGGGACCGACATACTGAAAGCCCATTTCCTCAAACAGGGTCGCCTGCTTGTAGATGCCGCGGCGGATGAACTGTTTGCCGTCCTGCAGCACCTTGACCATGGCGTCGCCGAGTACGGGGATGCGCTCGAGCGCGGTTTCCATATGCGCCTTGACGTGGAAATACTTGGGGTCGGTGCGCAGGCGGGTCAGGTAATTGGCCATCTGCCCGACGTTTTTGGAGATGGACATCTTGTTGTCGTTCAAAATCACGACCAGATTGTCCAGCTTGCTGACATTGTTCATGCCCTCATAGACCATACCGCCGGTGAACGCACCGTCGCCTACAATGACGACCACCTTGCCGCGCTCGCCCTTGATTTTTTTCGCCTGCGCCATACCGATGGCAGCCGAAAGCGCCGCACTGCCGTGTCCGGCAATGAAGCTGTCACAGTCGCTTTCCTTGGGGTTGGGGAAACCCGAGATTCCGTCTTTTCCGCGCAGCTCCGAGAAACCGGAGCGGCGTCCGGTCAGCAGCTTATGGGTATAGCACTGGTGACCCACGTCAAACAGCAGCTTATCCTGCGGGAATTCCATAACGCGGTGCAGCGCCACGGTCAGCTCGACCACGCCCAGATTGGAGGACAGATGCCCGCCCGTGGCGGTGACGCTGCGGATCAAAAAGTTGCGGATCTCCTCACACAGAGCCGGCATATCCTCTGCCGGCAGTTTTTTTATGTCACCCGGTGCTTGGATCTTGTCCAGAAGATCAGTCTGCATACAGATAGACACCTCTTTTTTTGTATTTACTGCCTGTTACGGCATCGGCATGGCAAAGCCGATCAAAATGCCCAGCACGGCGCCGGTAAGCACCTCAATGGGGGTGTGACCGACCATTTCCTTGAGCTTTTTGCCGTTTTTCAAAAAGGGCAGCGCTTCGCTTTCCTGATCCATCCATTCGGCAAACATACGGTTTAAAAGCTTTGCCTGCTCGCCGGTTTCGTAGCGAACGCCCATGGCATCGTACATAACAATGATGGACAGCACCGCCGCCACGGCAAACACGGCGGAGTTTGCGCCGCAGTAGCGCCCCGTTGCCACCACCATGGCGCAGACCGTTGCCGAGTGGGAGCTGGGCATACCGCCCGCGCCCCACATACGCTCGGCAATGAAGCGGTGAAAGATAAACAGATTGAGTAAAACCTTGATCAATTGCGCCGTAAGCGAAGCGGAAATGGCCGTTACCAGCACAAAGTTCCAGTTCAGCGCAGTGGTCAGCAGATGCATCAAAATCGCTCACGTCCTTAGGGTGTAGTGGTTATTTTTTGCGGGTCAGAAGTTCCTGTGCCAGCCGCCGCAAAAAGGCGGCGTTCTCGCCCAGAGGTTCCAGCGCTGCCAGCGCCGTGTCGTTGTGGGTGCGGGCTTTCTCCCCCGCGCCCTGCAGCCCGTACAGGGTGATAAAGGTCGTTTTATCGTTTTCGGCGTCGCTGCCGACCGGCTTGCCCAGCTCCTGCGTGGTGGAGGTCACGTCCAGCATATCATCGACGATCTGGAACACAAGGCCGATCTCGGCGGCATAGCGGCGCAGCGCCTCGCGCTTGGCACCGGTTTCCCCGGCAGCAGCGCAGCCAAGGTCTGTCGCCGCCACGATCAGGGCGCCGGTCTTGTGGGCGTGCAGCTGCAAAAGCTCGCTCTCGCTTGCTTTGACGGTTTCAAAATGCTTGTCCAGCTCCTGCCCGTACAGCATCCCGCGCGCACCGCCCGCCTTGGACAGCACGGCGGCAGCTTCGGCGCGGCTTTCGGGAGAAAGCGGTGCGTTTGCCACCACCTCAAAGGCGGCGGTCACCAAGGCGTCTGCCGCCAAAAGTGCCGTAGCTTCGCCATATTGCTTATGGCAGCTGGGGCGTCCGCGGCGGAAATCGTCGTTATCCATACAGGGCAGATCGTCGTGGATCAGCGAGTAGCAGTGCAGCATTTCCAGCGCACAGGCATAGTCCAGCGCCGGTTCTGCGCTGCCCGTGCAAAGCTCGCACGCTGCCAAAGTCAGCACGGCGCGGATGCGCTTGCCGCCGCCCAGCAGGCTGTAGCGGGCGGCATCGCAGATGGCGCGCCCCGCGGGCAGGCAGGCATCGCACAGCACTTCAAGGCGCTGCTCGGTCGCGGTAAGATACCGGCTGAATGTTGCTTTGTATTCCTGCTCGGTCATTGCGGTCCCTCCTGCGCTGCCAGCAGCGAAGCGTCGATCTCCTCGATCTTCAGCTTGGCAGTTTCCAGCGTTTTGTTGCAATACTGTATCAGGGATGCCGCCTCGGCGTACAGCTTTACGGCATCCGCCAAGGGGGTCGTTTCGTCCTGCATCTGGATCAGCAGGTCGTTCAGACGCTGCATCCCTTCCTCAAAGGATTTCGGCTGTTTCATAGCGTTGCGTTCCTTTCCGGCTTGCGCACGGTCAGCACCGTGCAGTCCGCCTCCGCCTTGTCGCCGCGCAGGGTCACCGTCTGCCCCGGCGTCAGATGCTCGACCGGGGTCACGGTACCGCCGACGCTTGCCACCGTGTAGCCGCGCGCCAGCACCCCATAGGGGTTCAGCGACGATGCCAAGGCTGCCGCACTTTGCAGCTGCGCCTGCGCCGTGGTGATGCGGCGGCTGTTTTGCGCCTGCACGGCATCGCTGACGGCAGCAAGGCTTTGCGCGCGGCGCTGCACAGCCTGCCGCGTGCGCTGCATCGCCTGACCGGTCGAAAGACTTTCTACCTTATTATAGCATATCCGGCAGCGATTCTGTATATTATTTTGAATATTTTGCTGTAAAATGAATATTTTCCGCTGCATTTCGCGGCGATCCGGCACGCACAGCTCCGCCGCCGCCGAGGGCGTGGGTGCGCGCAGGTCAGCGACATAGTCCAAAATCGTTGTGTCGATCTCGTGCCCCACCGCCGAAACCAGCGGTTTGCGGCAGGCTGCGGCGGCGCGGGCGATGCGCTCGCTGTTAAATATCCACAGATCTTCCTTGCTGCCGCCGCCGCGTGTGACCAAAATCAAATCCGGGCGGGGGTCGTTGTCCAGTGCGCGGATGCCTGCCACAATGCTGCGCTCGGCCTCCAGCCCCTGCACATTGACGGGTGCCAGCAGCAGCTGCACCCCCGGCCAGCGGCGGGCAATGACGTTCTGCACATCCTGCCACGCCGCGCCGGTCTTGCTGGTGACCACGCCGATGCACCTTGGCACGGCGGGCAGCGGGCGCTTGCGCTCGGGCGCAAACAGCCCCTCGGCTTCCAGCTTTTTATACAGCGCGTCAAACGCCATCTGCGCCGCACCCGCGCCGAAGGGGCGCATATAGTCGGCATACAGCTGAAAGCTGCCGTCACGCTCATAGATGGTGGCGTGACCGTAAACCAGCACCTGCATCCCGTTTTGCGGTTCAAACGGCAAAAGCCGCGCCTGACTGCGGAACATCACCGCCTTGACCCCGGCGTTTTCGTCCTTGAGGGTAAAGTAGATATGCCCGCTTTTGTAGTGCCGGACAAAGCCGGAAATCTCGCCGCAGACGATGACATCGTTCAGCGGGTCGCACTGCGCCAGCACCTGCTTTGCCAAGCGGTTAAGGTCGGTTACCTTTATAAAGTCTGCCATACGCCACGCTCCTTGGCAGCCAGCACCGCGATGCCGATGGCATTGTCGCTGGCAAATTTTGCCGGCACAAAGCGGGCATCGGGCAAGCGGGCGGTGATATAGCTGCGGATAAGGTCGCTGCTCATCACGCCGCCCGCAAAGACGACCGGCAGACCGGGATGCTCCTGCAGGGCGTTTTGCGCCATACGCAACAGCGTTTCGGCAACACAGAGCAGGCAGTATTTGCAGACATAGGGCGCAGCCTTGCCCTGCTCCAGCAGCTTGGCGCATTGGTTTTCCAGCCCGGAAAGGCTGCACGCGGTGCCGCGCACACTGACCTTGGGCTTGATGCGCTCCTCACACAGGGCGGCCTGTTCGCTGACATACACGCCCGCCGGGAAAGCAAACCCCAGCTTTACGCCCAGGCGGTCAACCGCCTGCCCGGCGTACAGGTCGCTGCTGGTACCCAGCGGGGTGATGGACTGCGCCCCCCGGCACAAAAGCAGGTCGGTGGTGCCGCCCGAAACGTGGAACACGAGGGCTTCTCTTTCAAACAGGGTCTTGTCCCCTGTTGCATACAGCGCGGCGGCAATATGCCCCTGCTGGTGGGTCAGCTTGTACAGCGGCACACCGCCTGCCAGCGAAAACGCCGTTGCGGCGTTGACCCCTGCCAAAAAGCAGGGCATATACGACCCCTGCACCGGGCGGGGCTTTTCGGACACTGCCACCGCCTGAATTTCAGAAAGCGGCACCGTATCGTTGATTTTTTGCATAAGCTCCGGCAAGGCAGCGGTATGGTGGAACAGCGCATCGCTCTGGCGCAGCCCCAGCTGCCCCGGCTTGACCGGCAAAAACTTTTTGCAATCGCAAACAACCTCTCCGGCATCCGCGTCAAACACGGCCAGAGAGGTTGCGTAATTACTGGTATCTATGCCCAGGGTCAGCATGATGCTTCAGGCTCGGCGCCCTGCTCGCGCGCCACCGCACCCAGCAAGCCGTTGACAAACTGGTAGTCGGTATCAGCGCCGTATTTTTTGACCAGCTCGACCGCCTCATTGATGGCAACGCCGGGCTTTTGCTCTTTGCCGTACAGCATTTCCGCCAAGGCAAGGCGCAGCGCCACCAGGCTGACGCGCGGCACACGGCTCAGCGTCCAGCCCTTGAGATGGTCGGTGATGATGCCGTCCAGCTCGTCGCTGTGTGCGTTCATTGCCGCCAGCAGCTCAGCGGCAAAGGCGTCGGGCTGCCCCTCCAGCTCCTCAGCGGGCAGGGTGGGCATTTCCGGCTCAAAGGTCGCGGCAAAGGCGGTTAAAAAGGCGGCTTCGCGGGATTCGCGGCGGGTAGGCTTTTTGTCCATAAGTTACGTTCCTGTCTTTCTTAGTTGGTTTCCTTGTCATGCTCTGCCAAGCCGACCACCTGCACGTCAACGCGCGCCACGGTGATACCGGTCATATTCTGGATCGTCTGCTTGACGTTCTCCTGCACTTTTTCGCACAGGGGCATAATTTTGGTGCCATAGCGGGCGGTCAGATGCACCGTAACGGTGGCAATGCCGTCCTCCATAACGACCTCAACCGGCTTTTGCAGCCCGGTACGGCTTAAAATGCCGCGTACATTTTTTTGCGGGTCGCCGGCGGTGACCTGTGCCACACCGTCAACCTCCAAAGCTGCCAGACGTGCGATCTTGGCCAGCACTTCGGTCGAGATCTGCAAGCTGCCGCCGATGGTATTGCGTACATCCATTTTGTGTACCCTCCCATTGCATACGGTCTGTTGCGCGCGGCATTTCGATCCGCGCGCCTTTTCCAGCCATAGTCTTTGATGATATACAGTAGTGTACCACAAAATGAATGTTTTTGCAACCACAGCGCGATTTTATTTTACTTCCACAATGGTAAGCTGCTGCGCCGAAAGCTGCGGGCATTTGGTAAGCACGGCATCCCGGATGCGCGCCACCTGATCGCCGTTCAAGGTACCCGTTTCGGTCATCACGGTGACGCTGGCGCCGGTTTCGTCCAGCGCCACCAGACAATCGGCAAAGCCCTTGGCTTTGATCAGGCTTTCCAGCTCGGCGGCGGCGGTGATGCTGCCGACTTGGGCGGAGAGCTTTTCGGTCAGCGCGGTTTTTTCCTCGTCGGTGAGCTTGGCGTTTTTCAGCGCCTTTTTCAGGGTTTCCAGCGCTTCGTCGCGCGCCTTGTCACGCGATAAGCGCGCCGACTCAAAAAACGACGTACCCGCGTCCTTTACAACGCTGACCAGCTGCGCCTCGCCGTAGTTTTTGGCAGTATTCCCGGCGTCGGCGTCGGCAGCGGCGGGCAAAAGCGGGTCGGTCACGGCGGCGGTTTTTTCTGCCGCAGCGCCCACGGTCTGTGTCTCGGCGGGCAGGGCGCGGGCGTAGTTCCAGTTCAGATAAACCGCCCCGCCCATCGCCAAGGTCAGAAAAGCCGCCGTGACGCCGGTACTCTTGAATTTTCGGAAAACAGGCTGTTTCATCGTGCTTCCTCCTTGTCGGCTGCCATCTTGGCAACGGTGATGTGATGTGTACCCACGTCGGTCAGCGCCTGCACCAGCGCCGTGATGCTTGCCTGCACCGCCGGGTCGTCGCCGCCGGTACAGACCACCGCCACGCCCAGCACCTCCGGCGCATAGACGGTTTCCACCAGCCCCGCCGTGTTGCCGCTGACCAGCACCGGCGTACTGGCGGCGCTGCCGTCGGCGCGGGATTCGGTATCTGCGGCGTAGACGGTTTTTTCGCGGTGGGAAACCGTGACCATAACGCGCACGGTGCCTGCCCCCTCGACCGTACCCAAAAGCTCTGCCATCTGCTGTTCGAGCTGGGCGGCGTAGTCGGTATCCTGTGTTTCGGCGGTATTTGGCGGCGCGGCGGCGGTTTCGGCGGGCAGCCACTCGGACACAGCCAGCAGCAACAGCCCCGCCATACCGGCTGCCGCCAGCAGCTGCACCCGGCGTTTTTCGTCGTCCCACAGCGGTTTCAGCCGCTGCCACAGTGCCGTCACGGGGCATCACCCCCGCCTTGCACGGTGTAGGGCAGGCTGCCGCAGTTTTCCTGCAGCAGCTGGCGCACGCGGGGGGCATCCGCCGGGCGGGCGGGGGTCACATACAGTGTGCCGTCCCGCAGGCTGACGGCAGCTTCGATGCCGTTTTGCTGCAAAATTTCCCGCACCGCCTGTGCGCTGACCTGCTCTGCCAGCGATTGGGCATACGGCTCGTAGTCGGTTTTTGCCGCCGCGCTGAAATTTTGCAGCTGCCCCGCCACGCCCTGCCAGTCCGCCGTGCGGGCAAACTGCCACACCGCCGTTATAATATACAGCATCAGCACCGCATTTATGACGGGTTTGTAGCCGTTATCCGGCCAGAACACCCGCAAAAGTCCCGCCGCCGTGGAAACCACGCAGCAGCCCAGCGCCAGATGACGGATACTTTCCAATTCGGTCAACCTCCGTTTCCTGTCAGCAGCAGCAGCGCCGTGGACAGCAGCACCATAAACAGGTACAAAACCAGCACCGACGCGCACAGCTTGGCACCCTCGCCATACAGGGCGCACAGCCGCCCGCACTGCTTTTGCCCGCCGAAGGACGCCAGCGCCCCCGCCGCGCCAAACGCCGCCGCATACAAAAAGCACTGCAAAAGCCCCGGTGCAAACAGCGCGGTCAACGCCGCCATCCCCGCCAAGGCGAGCGAACCCTTTAACAGATGCACGGCGGCGGCAGCCCCGGTCAGCGCCGCAGCGGCGGCGTCCCCCACCACCGGCAAAAGCCCCTGCAAAACGCTGCGCCCGGTTTTCAGGGCGGCGCTGTCCACCGCGCCGGTCAAAATATTTTGCAGCCCCAGCACAAACCCGAACACCGCCCCGCAGCCCTTGAGCAGCCAGACAAGGCAGCGCGAAAACAGCCGCGCCGCCTCCTCGATGCCCGCATCGCCCCAGATGCAGGCGCACGCCGCAAAGCAGAAATACACCTGCATCACGGGCAGCAGCACCTGCCCGATGACGCCGCCCACCAACCCTGACACCGCGTAAAACAGCCCGCTGTAGGCTGCCGCACCGGCATTTTGCCCGCCCAGCGCCACCGCGCCGCTGTACACCGGGATAAATGCCGCCAGATAGTTGCGGCAATCCAGCGCCGTGGCGGACACCCGCTGCACCAGCTGCATCATGGCGGCAAGGCTGACCCCGCCGAAGCCCAGCACCGCCAGACAGTCCAGACAGGCGCGCCAGCCCGTTTTGCCGCACAAAAGCCCCAGCACCCCGCACAGCAAAAGATACCCGCACAGCTGCACAAAAAAGCGCAGCGGCGCGGCGGCAGGCTGCGCCAAGACCCGCAGGGCCGCCGTCCACAGCCCGTCCAGCGTCCAGCTTGACACCTGTGCAATGTCGGGTGCCGTGCGCAGAATTTCCTGCGTTTGGTCGGGCAGCTGCGCCGCAAAGGCGGCTGTCGGCAGCAGAAGCGTTACTGCAAGTACCCCGCAAAGGCATCCAGCAGCTGCTGCAACAGGGGCAGCGCCTGCAAAAGCGCCAGCGCCCGCCCGCAGAGGTCCACCGCCGAAGCTGCCGCCGCGAGCCCGGCTTCCCGGCAGAGGTCGGCGGCAAACTGCGCCACCAGCGCAATGCCCAGCACCCGCACAAGGCAGCCTATGCCTTCGCCCGGGAAATACGCCTCCAGCCCCTGCAGCCAGACAAGGATGGGTCGCACCTGCCCCGCCACGGCACCCAGCAGCCCGGCTGCCGCACAGGCGGACACCAAAAAAGCAAACGCAGGCTGCTCCTTTTTTAAGGTAAGTTGCAGCACCGCCGCCGCAAACGCCAGCACCGCCCACTGAAATATTACCATATATCGTCATAATTCAAACAATGCCTTGATCAGCACAAACAGGTCGCTGATTTGGCGCACCAGCATCGTCAGCACCACCACCAGCCCCGCCAAGGTTGTCATCATCGCCTGATCCTCCCGCCCGGAGCGGATCAAAAGCTGGTTCAGCACCGCCACAATGATGCCGGTCGCCGCGATCTTGAACACAAGGTCGATCTCCACGCTGCGCCCCCTATCCCCACAAAACCGCCGCCAACAGCCCCGCACAGACACCCAATTTGGGCCATAAACTCCGCGCCTGCCGCAGCGCCGGCAGCCGTTCGGCGGCGGTGTCCTCGCACAGGGCTGCCGCTGCCGCCAGCATTTCACACGCGCCCGCGCGGTCACTTTCCCCGGCTGCGTGCAGCAGGCTTTGCACCTCGTCCCGTTTCGGGGCGGGCAGGGCGGCGGGTGGCGCTAGATTTCCCAACTCTGTACACGCTGCCGCGCCGAGGGCGGCAAATTCCGGGTAGGCGGCAGCACGCTCCAACAGCTCGGCGGCGGGCAGCGGCAGGTACTGCAGTGTCTGCCCGATATACGAAAGCAGCCGCGCAAAGGTATGTACCTGCCCCCACCGGCGCTCCTGTTTTTGGGCTGCCGCCAGCCCCAGCCCGCCGCCCGCCGCGCACAGCAGCAGGGTCGATACCAGCCGCAGTCCGGCGCTTAACAGAGCGTTTTCCATTCCGCGACCTCGCCGGGGCGATGTCCGCCCGCCAGCAGCACCGCCCGCGCAAAGGCGCCCGTTTGCAGCAGCCGCGCCAGCTGGGGGCGTTTTTGCAGCGCCCGCAGACTTTCGCAATGCACCGATGCCGCAAACACCACGCCGGACGCAACGCCCCATTCCAGCGCGGCGGCGTCCTCCGCCGTGCCTAACTCGTCGCACAAAATAAAGCGCGGGTTCATGCACCGCAGCGACATTTCCACCGCCGCCGCCTTGCTGCAGCGGGTGTAGACATCGCACCCCGGGCTGACAAGCATTTTACCTTTACAGTCAACGCCTGTCAGCTCACCGCGCTCGTCCGCCACTGCCACGATCTGCCGCTGCTCGATAAGATACTGCAAAATCGAACGCAGGAAGGTGGTTTTTCCGCTGCCCGGCACGCCGACGACCAGCACGCCGCCTGTCGGCGCTGCCAAAAAATCCGTCAGCTCCGTGGGCAGGCTGCACAAAACTGGGCGGGCAATGCGCAAATTCAGCGAGGTCACCCTGCCAAAGCCCCGCCCGCCGCGGCAGCCCGCCACCCCCACACGGCTGCCGCCGGGCAGGGTAAAATACCCGCGCGAAAGCTCATCCTCATAGGCGTAGACCGAGTGCCGGCACAGCTGCAAAAAGCAGCTTTTCAGCGTTTCTTCGCCGATTTTTTCGTTCAATTCCGGCAGATACTTGCCCGCCGGGGAAAGCTGCCCCTGCACGGTAAACTGCACGCCCTGCCCCACCCGCAGCCGGATCTCCTGCACAAAGGGCGCAATGCGCGGGCTGAGCGCCGCCAGCGTTCCCGCCAGCGGCTGCGGCAGGGCGGATGCCGCCTGATAGTACTCGTCCATTTTCTCTGTCACCTCCCATTGCCACTGTATGCCGCGGCGCAGGGGGCTAGAACGGCAAAATAAAAAAGAGGACCGGAGTCCTCTTTTATTTGGTACTGTATTATCCGCGCTGCCGGACGCATTGGCGAAACGCCTGCACGGTATCGGCAAACACCACGCCGCCGCGCTGTGCCCTGGCGGTGTCCATGGCAAGGCAACGCTGCCAGTCTTGGCGCATAAGCTTCGGTGCAGCGTTTATAATTTTGCAAAATTCCTGTGCCGTCTGCCACATATCCAGCGGGTTCTCGCAGCCGAAATTGTACACGCCGCCCGGCAGCCGCATCGCCGCGGGCAGGTTTTGCACAGCATCGCGCACCCACGTTATGCCGCGGAAGTCCCGGGCAGAAAACGCCAGCTTCTCCCCCGTTTGCGCGGCGCGCAGCAAGTTCAGCGGCAAATTTCCTCGCAGCGGCAGCCCGTCCCCGGCAAAATCGTACATCCACGTTGCCCGCAGCAGCACGGCGTTGGGGGCAGCGTCCAGCACGCGCTGCTCCATCTCCCGCTTATGCTGCCCGTAGACGTTGGTCGGTCGCAGGGGTGCATCCTCGGCAAACGGCGTGCTGCCGCCCAGCCCGGTGTACACCTGATCTGAGCTGAACGCCACCAGCTTAACGCCGGTTTTTGCCAACGCCAGCGGCAAAACCACGTTGGAACGGTAAGATTCCTCCGGGTGCTGCTGGCAATAGCCGGTGTCGGAGATAGCCGCCGTGTGCAAAATCATGTCCGGCTGCACGCGGACGACCTCGCGCAAAACGGCGTCGGGGTTCCCTGCCGCCATCCCCTTGGGCAGCGGGTACAGCTCGTACTGCCCTGCCAGCATCCGCATAACGCGGCTGCCCACAAAGCCGCCCGCCCCCGTCACCAGAACGCGCATTACTCGTTCCCTCCGTTTACCATCGCAAGCAGCGCCGCCTCGTCCAGCACGGTGATGCCCAACTCCTGCGCCTTGGTCAGCTTGGAGCCTGCCGCCTCGCCCGCGACCAGATAATCGGTCTTTTTGCTGACGCTGCCCGTGCATTTGCCGCCGTTATTCAGGATCAGCTCCTGCGCTTCCTTGCGTCCCAAGGTGGGCAGCGTGCCGGTGATCACAAAGGTTTTTCCGCCCAGTTTCTGCGTAGCATCATTGTTTTGCGGCATCTGCATATTCACGCCGTCCGCCGTCAGCTCCTGCAAGATCTTCTCGTTACTCTCGTGGCGGAAAAACTCGTAAATGCAGGCTGCCGTGGTTTCGCCGATGTCCTGAATGGCGGTCAGCTCCTCGATGGAAGCCGCCGCCAACGCCTGCACGCTGGCAAACCGCGCCATCAGCGCCCGCGCCGTGGACACGCCCACATTGCGGATGCCCAGCGCCGCCACCAGCCGCACCGGCGAGTTGTTCTTGGAATTTTCAATCGCCTTCAGCACCTTGTCGGTGTTTTTCTCCTTGCCGATGATGCCCGCCTCCACTAGCTGGTCGCGGTGGTTTTTCAGCTTGTAGATGTCGGCGTAGCTGGTCAGGTAGCCATGCTCCACCAGTGCGTCCACCAGTGTTTCGCCCAAGCCCACAATGTTCATACAGTTGACCGACGCAAAGTAGGAGATGGTGCGCGAAAGCTGGGCGCGGCAGGCGGGGTTGACACAGCGGATGTCGGCGGTGTCCTCCTCACGGATCAGCGCCTCGCCGCAGACCGGGCAGGTTGTCGGCGCCGTAAAAATATGCTCTGGCTCCTTGACGCAGCCGTTCAGCTTGGGGATGATCTCGCCGCTTTTGTACAGCCGATACTGCCCGCCGATGCCGACCTTGTACTCGTTGATATAGTCCTGATTGTGCAGCGTGGCGCGGGACACACTGGTGCCGCACAACCGCGCGGGCTTGCCGGTTTCGCTGTCGTGGAAAATGCCGGTAAAGGTCAGCTTGCCGGTGCGCCCGACTGCCACCTCAATTTCATCCATCGTCACGGTGCGCTCCTCGGGCGGGTACTTGTAGGCGATGTGTCCGGCGCTATATTTTGCCCCTGCCGGGAAATCCTTTCGGTAGGCGATCTGGTCAATTTTTACCACAGCACCGTCAATATCGTAGGGCAGCTCGGCGCGCAGTTCGCCGATTTCGCGGATCGTCTGCAAAATTTCCGCGTCCGTTTCGCAGCGCTTGTGGTACACGCAGGTCACACCGGCTGCTTCCAGTGCATCCAGCGCGGCACAGTGGCTTTGCATCAGCTCCTGCGGACCGTCCTGCACATTAAAAACAAACATACTCAGCCCGCGCTCGCGCGTCAGGGCAGGGTTCAAAAGGCGCAGCGTGCCGGCCGCCAGATTGCGGGGGTTGGCGGAAATTGGTTTGCCCGCCGCCTCCTGCGCCGCATTGTAGGCATCAAACGCCGCGTGGGTCATATAGACCTCGCCGCGCAGCTCTAGATATTTGTACGGCAGATCGAGTTCTTTTTGGATATCCGGGATCTCCTGCGCATTGGCAAGCACGTCATCGCCCTGAAACCCGGTGCCGCGGGTTTCCGCCATATACAGCTGCATTTTGCCGTTTTCGCCGCCGCGCATACGCAGCGTCAGGCTCAAGCCGTCCACCTTGGTTTCCACCGAAAACACCGCGTCGGGATGCACGGCACGCACCTTGTCCGTCCACGCGGTGACATCCTCCAGCGTGAAAACATCCTCAATGGACAGCATCGGCACATTGTGCTTGATTTTTCCCTCCGCCGCGCCGGTTGCCCGACCGCCCACCTTCTGGCTGGGGGAATCAGGCGTCACCCATTCGGGATGCTCCTTCTCGGCGCTCTTGAGCTGCCGCATCAGCGCATCATATTCAAAGTCGGAAATTTCCGGCGTATCTTCGTTATAATACAGCTCCATATGGTGGTCGATGGTCTTAACAAGCTGCGTATATTCTGCAAAGGTCATAGCAATGCTCCCCTGTGATTTTTATATAGTTCAGTATACCACATTTTTGCCGCTGACGCAATTTTCCCATAATTTTACCCCCTTGTCACGGCAAAAAAAGTATGCTATATTGATAAAAAAGGAGGAATTTCCGATGAATGAAAAAACCTGCAAGGGCATTGCCCTGCTGTTGTTCGCCATTCTGCTCTGCACCGCCGGACCGGAGCTGAACGATACCCTGCTTTACAGTGCGGTGGATCTTCCGTTTTCTCTTGTGGGGTTTATTGTGGGCTGCTTTGGTCTTGCCATGGTCTTTGATTTCCCTAAGTCCCGCTGATTTTGGAAAGGAGTTTGCCATGAGCTGCACCGTAATTAAAATGAACCGTCCCGCGCGCCAGGATTTCCGGGAACTGCCCGTGAATCTTCTTGCCTCGTTCGAGGAGAAGCCCTTTGCGCCGGAGCTTGTCTACCAAGAGCATTCGGACGTCAACGGTGTCCCCGTATTTCTTATGGTTTTTGAAAAGTTCTACCTGAGGAACAGCAGTACGACGGCAGCCACCGTGCAAATTCTGGACTCCGGCACCGAGCAAACCGCCACGGTCATCGGCACCGGCGGCGGCAGCGGCGTTCTGAATACCAACTACGGTTCCCACGCGGACCTTACCTTTGCCCTCGCCGACGCCTTGGCAAAGTGCGGCTTTGCAAAGATCGAGGGCTGATACACGCAAACATAGCTTTAGCCCGCCCGCTTCCCCAAAAACACAGCCCCCGCCTTGCATCATCAAGGCGGGGGTTCTATTGTATCTTGCTTTTTGCGCATAAA
>CAKTAS010000010.1:0-24539 GCA_934529095.1 uncultured Gemmiger sp.
GCAGATGCCTCCCCGCTGAAAAAAAGCATCGTGGACAAGGGGATCGATTTTATCGTTGTGCGGGAGCTGATCGGCGGGGTATATTTCGGTGAGCATAAGACCTTTACGCAGGACGGCGAAAAGGTTGCCGTGGACACGATGCCCTACGCCGAGCATGAAATTGAGCGCATCGGGCGCATCGGCTTTGAAACGGCGATGAAGCGCCGCAAAAAGCTGACCTGCGTGGACAAGGCCAACGTGCTGGATACCAGTCGCCTGTGGCGCGCCGTTATGCACCGCCTGCAAGCCGAATACCCGGAGGTCGAGTACAACGAAATGTTTGTGGATAACTGCGCGATGCAGATCTGCAAAAATCCCGCACAGTTTGACGTCATTGTGACCGAAAATATGTTCGGGGACATCCTTTCGGACGAAGCCAGCGAGATCACCGGCAGCATCGGTATGGTGCCGTCCTCCTCCTTGGGGCAGGGCAGCTGCGGGCTGTATGAGCCGATTCACGGCTCGGCGCCCGACATTGCCGGGCAGGATATCGTAAACCCCATCGCCTGCATCCTGTCCGCCGCTATGATGCTGCGGTACAGCTTTTCGATGCCCGCCGAAGCCGATGCCATTGAGGCGGCTGTGAACGCCGTTCTGGATGCCGGTTTCCGCACCGCCGATATGATGGCGGACGGCTGCACCAAGGTCGGCTGCACGGCGATCACCGATGAAATTCTGAAGCGTATCTGATTTTGTACGCAAAGACCCCGCGCCCTGCATAGCTGCAAGGCGCGGGGTCCGTTTTTGTTTTTATGGTGCGCGGTTTTTACTTTTGCCACGGGGACAAAACGACCTGCCCGGATTCCACCTTGGCAAAATCCGGCAAGACGGCACCGGCTTTTACAATGCCGCCGGGCGCTATATGAACGCCGATTCCCAGCACGGCATCGTGGTCAACGATGGCCCCGCCGTTGATAATGCAGCCAACGCCTGCCTGCACACCTGCCCCTACATAGGCCTGCGGCAGTACCACGCAGCCCGGTGCCAGCACGGCGCTGGGGCTTACCGAGGCTGCCCGGCTGACAAACACCGGCGTTGCATAGCCGAGCGCCGCCAGCTTTTGCAGCAGCTCTGCCCGCAGGGCGTTGTCGCCGATGGCGGCAAACGCGGGGCGGCTTTTGCGCAGCAGGGCGGGGTCTGTGTAATCGTGCAGCTTTCCGGCGCAGCCGGGGGCAGCGTCATCCAAAAATTCCGCCTTGCCCCAGCCTTCGTCCAAAAGCCAGTCTGCCAGCTGTCTGCCGAAGCCGCCTTTGCCTAAAACCAGCGGTGTATCGTTAGCTTTCTGCAAAATACGCATTGCGTTCACCTCTTATTCGGCTGCCGCCTGCCCGGTGCGGGGCGTCAGCGCCAGCGGGTCGGGCAGGGTATTGGTTTCTGCGCTGTAAAGCACTTTTTTGATGCCGGGGAACAGCTTTTCAAAGCCGCTGCCCTTGCAGTGGACGCCATCAAAAAAGTCCTCTTCCTCCAAACCTTCGATCAGGCTGGGGTCATAGCTGCCGTACAGCGGGATGTTATTTTCCGCGCAGAACTGGCGGACATACGGCTCAACGGCAAAAAAGCCCTGGTGCTTTTCGGTTTCGGTCAGCATAAAATCGTACAGGTAGGGGTGCCACGGTGCCAGCACCAGCACCACCGTTGTGCCCTGGCTTTGGGCATAGCGGACAAATGCTTCAAACGCCAGGACCCGGTTGGTGTCAAGGTGGTCGAACCCCTCCATATGGATGCTGTCCACGGTGGAGCAGACGATAGCGGCGTCGTTGCGGACCTCATCCACGCTGCGGTCTCGGAATCTCACGTCGTACAGAATACTGCCGTCCGAGCGCTTTACAGATGCAGTCTGGTTGTATACGTTGCCGGTAACGGCATTGAATTCAATGGGGTTGCCGTCGGCATCCACCGCGGTGTCATGGCCGCGGTTTTTTAAGTAGTAGTCAAAGTTGCCCTGAAAATAAGCGGGGTCTGCCAGTGCCTCCCACGCTTCGGGGGAGATCGGCTCCTCGTAGTCGGTAGGGATGTTCAATACCTTGGTCAGAAATTCGTTGTACAGGTTGGCATCGGCGCGGGCATCCAGCGAATTTTCCCCGCCATGGAACACCCACGGGTCCACGCTCCACAGCAGCACCTTGGGCGTTTTGCCGTAGGATACCATCTTATAGTAGCTGGTCATGGCATCGCGGACATCGGCGCCGGTCACGCCCATATTAAAAAAGCTCTGGCTGCCCACAATGTCGCGGGTAAATTGCAGCACACGGCTGGAGCCGATGCCGATCACCTCGGGCGTTTCGGGTACATCCTGTGCGTACAGTTGCACGACACTGCGCTCGTCCATCTGTTCAAAATTGGTCACGTCCTTGCCGTCCAGCATCAGATCGACAATGCGGCGGGGCGCCAGTGCGCCCTGATAAAAGCCGCTGCGGTCCACCTGAAAGCTGAACGCCACCATAAACAGCGGGATGGGCAGCAAAAGCAGCGCCTTATAGCTGATTTTTATGCCAAAGTAGATGCGGCGCGCCACCCCACGGAGAAGCCGCACAAAGGGGTTGACCTTCTTTTTGCGGCGAGTCGGGCGTTGGGTACGCGGCAGCGCGGCGTTTCCGCGCTGAATTTTCACAGGCGGCGCCGGCAGCGGGGTAGAGGTTCGAGCTGACATATCGAATACCGCCTTTCTTTAGTAATTCTGGTAGATGAATGCCGACTGCCCGAACGCGGCAAAGAACAAAATGGCTGCGGAAGCCGCATAGTACAGCGTCCAGCGCAGCGGCCACGGCTGCTCACGGATCCAGCGCGCCACATTGCGCCCGCCGTGTTCCACCGCAAACACCACAAAAATGCTGAACACCAGCACAACAGGCAAGCGTCCGTCCAGCCCGCAGGCGTGCAGCGAAAGGGCGATTTCCTGCCACGCCGGGGCAATGCCGTGCCAGCCCTGCGTCAGCCCGGCAAATACCACGCCGGGGTCCACATTCAGCAAGGCGCAGTTGAAGAACACAAACACCAGCGCAAACAGCACGTCGGCGCAGGCGGTCTGGAACAGCACCTTGAACCATTCCAGCTTATACAGCGGGTTGCGGTCTGCGATAAACCGGCGCGGTGCTGCCGTTAAAATGCTCAGCACCGAAACCACACCGCACGCCGCGCCCCACATCATATAGCGCCAGTCCGCGCCGTGCCAGATGCCGGACACCGTAAAGACGATCATCGTGTTCAGGCATTTGCGCCACAGCGCACAGCGGCTGCCGCCCAAAGGGATATAGACATAATCCCGGAACCAGCCGGACATCGAGATATGCCAGCGCCGCCATATGCCGCTGAAGGTGCGGGCTTCCAGCGGTGCCTGAAAGTTCTCCAGCAAATCGTAGCCCAAAATGCGGGAAGCGCCCAGAACAATGTCGCAGCAGCCCGAAAAATCCATATACAGCCGCACGGCAAACAGCAGGGTAGCCGCCAGCAGGTTCGGTCCGCCCAGTTCGGCGGCGTTCTGATACACCGCCGTGATGTACAGGTTGAGGTTGTCGGCGATGACCATTTTTTTGGTGTAGCCCCACAGCATACGGAACGCGCCGCCCGCGCAGCGGGTATAGCTGAACCGGCGGCTTTTTTTGATCTGCGGGCGCAGATGGGGGTAGCGCTCGATCGGACCCGTGATCAGCGTGGGAAAGTAGCAGACAAACAGCGCATAGTGCAGCGGATTTTTTTCCACCTTGCAGCGCCGTTTAAATACGTCAATGGGATAACTCAGCGAGGACAGCGCAAAGTAGCTCAGCCCCATCGGTGCCAGAATGCTGCCGCGGTGGGGCAACAGACCCGAAAGCGGCGTCATTGCCGCAACGTCCGCCGCCATATCCCAGTATTTGTAATAGAACAGCAATCCCACGCTGCCCGCAATGGCAGCCAGCAGTGCCAGCACCCGCACGGGCTTGCTGCGCACGCTGCCGATCACCAGCCCGCACAGCCAGCTCAGCCCCGCCAAGCCCAGCAATGCCCAAAGCAGCGGGCGGTAGCGCGGCTCATAGCAGAAATAACCGATGCTGACTGCCAGCAGGTAATAGGGGCGCAGCACCCGGGGCAGGGCATAGTTGACCACCGCCACAAGGGCAAAGAACACCAAAAAGGAAACCGTAGTAACCGACAGGGTGCCGCTTTTTTGTAAGTAGGCGATGAATTGCTCCGGCGTAATTGCCGCAAACACCTGAGCCAGCGTCATTCTTGTTTCCCACCCTTTACCGTATCCTCCAAGTCACGCACACGCTTTTCCAGTATGGCGTTGGCTTGTGTCAGCCGCTTGCATTTTTCTGCCAATTGGGTGATCGCCACACTCAGCGAGAGCAGCACCACCAGCACAAAGCAGAACATCAACAGAAATATCAGGTTTACGGGCATCTGTATGTCCAAAAGATCCCGCAGCACAAACACGGTGTAGGGCACGGCTGCCGCAATCACCAGACACACCGCCAAAAGCAGCCACAGCAGGCTGTATTTGACGCTCATCAGCCCGCGCTTGAGCAGGCAAAAGATCACGGCAAGCAAAATCACCGCGCCAAGGATCATATACAACTGCAAGCGTGGGGTCACGGTCTGCCTCCTTTTTGTTTGCGGATGGAAAAGCGGTCAATGATAAGCGCCAGCGAAACCTTGATCATATAATAGGCGCTTTTGAAGCCGAAAATGCTCGACGCGCCGCCCTGGCGCTCGTGCATAATAACAGGAGCTTCCTTTACCCGGAACCCTACCAGGGACGAGGCGAGGATCGCCTCCGGTTCAGGGTAGTCAATGGCATAATGCGCAGAAAAATACTGCGCCAGCCGGTTGTTGACCGCGCGGAAGCCGCTGGTGACATCCAGCACCTTATGCCCGGACAACAGGTAGATCATACCGCTTAAAAAGCGGATGCCCACCCGGCGCATAAAGCTGGTCTGAAACCCCTCGTTGGTGATAAACCGGCTGCCGATGCACATATCGCACGCGCCGTCCAGCACCGGCTGCACAATGTTGTACAGGTACGCGGGGTCGTGCTGACCGTCGCCGTCCATCTGCACGGTCACGTCATAGTGGTTGCGCACCGCGTACTGGTACCCGCACTGCATACCGCCGCCGATGCCAAGGTTGACCGGCAGGTCCAGAAAGGGATAGTTTTTCTCCCGCAGCAGGGCAGCGCTGCCGTCGGTAGAGCAGTCATTGATGACAAGGAAATCCACCTCCGGGCAGGTTGTACGCAGGTGTTCCACCGTTGTCACAATATTGCTTTCCTCATTATAACAGGGAATCAGTACCAAGATTTTTTTGTCCAAGGCTGTACCTCTCTTTCAGGGCGCTCATTCGCCCTGCAAAATAAACGTTTCCAGACGGCGCAAAAGCTCGGCGCGCCGATAGTGCTTTTCGTAATACGCCTTCGCCTTTTGCCCCATGACCTCGCGCTCCGGCAAGGGCATCGCACAGAGCGAAAGCAGATTTTCGGCAAGGGCGTCCTCGTCGCAGGCGGCGCTTACCAGCCCGCCGCCGCTTTGCTGCACAGCCTCGGCACCGGCACCGTTCATCGCCGCCACCACCGGCTTGCCCGCCGCCATATAGCTTGCCAGCTTGCCGGGGATGGTCATCCCCAAATCGGGGGTGTCTGCCAAGGAAATCAGCAGGGCATCCGCCAAGGCGGTGAATTTGGGTACCTCCTGCGCGGGTACACTGCCGTAAAAGGTCACGGCATCGGCATCGTTCAGCTCTGCCGCCAGTGCCTGCAGCCCCTCACGGCTCATACCATCGCCCACCAGCAGCAGATGCAGCGTGCCTGCCCCTGCTTTGCGCGCCTTGATGACGGCACGCAGCACCTTGTCAAGGCTCTGCGCGGGGGTCAGCGTGCCGGTAAACACCAGATTGAACCGCCCGCCGAACCGCTGCCGCAGCCCCGCGTCCTCTTGGGGTACGGCGTAAAAATCCTCGCAATATTGGGGGATGACCGCCACGGCATCCGCCGGCTTGCCGGTGCGCTCACACAGGCGCTTTTGCAGCGGCACGCTCATGGCGATCAGGCGGTCAGCGCGCTTATACAGGCTGTCGCTGACGGTCTGCGCCATCCAGCGCAGAAAGCGATTTTTGACCGGCAATACGCTGTACAGATTTTCGGGCCAGATATCCAGCACATAGTTGGTAAAGGGAATTTTATGCTTTTTGGCATAACGCAGGGCGGGCCAGCACATCAGCACGGGGCTGGTGTTAAAGCAGAACACGGCATCGTACCCGCCGGGCAGGCGGTGCAGCTCTTTCGCGGCGTACCACGGCCAGCTGACATAATTCAAAAAAATGCGCAGCCCCGTATTGCCCTTGCGGGGAATCTCCTTGGCGCGGTACACCCCGGCGCCCTGATAGGTCTGCTCCCACGGACCGTTTTCACTGTAGCCGTCAAACCATTCGCCCTTGGGGTAGTTGGGCAGACCGCAAAGCACGTCCACCGCCACGCCGTCCTGCACGAAGCCCGCGACCATATCGTTGATGCGGAAATTTTCCGGCCAAAAATGCTGGGTCACGACCAGTATGCGTTTTTGCATTCAGCACCTCTTACTTGTTTAGTTCGTAAATTGCCACATCGCCGTTTTCAAACGCGGCAGGCATATCCTGCGGTGCCTTGCCCGGCCAGCGCTTTGCCAGAACCAGCCAGCGGATGTTATTTTCCGCCGCCAGCTGCTCTGCTCTTTCCAGGGTGCAGCCGCTAAACAATTCCGCATTGACATCCATTTTTGCGCAGATCACATCGTTGTCCACGCCCATATTGGTCATGGCATACGTCCACCCTTCCAGATAGGCGGGGCGGCCGCTCAGGGCGCTGTAGCCGTTGCTGATCGCATCCTCCACCGCCGGGGTGTGGGAGGTTCGGTTGGTGGCAAAGTGCTGCTCTGTATCGGAATGTGCCTGCAGCCACTCCATCGCCTGTGCATCGCCGGCTGTCCAGTAGTCCTGCGTGGTGTCATTGCACCAAAGCCCTGCCGTCGCCCCCAATTGCCGCACACCCCTGACGGTGTAACAGCCCACCATAAGCAGCGTTGTACACAGCGCCGCAGCACCCACAAAACCGACGATCCCACGCAGGATCTTGTGCTTGCTTTGCAGCAGCCGCTGCAGGGGTTCCACGCTCAGCAGCGTCATATAGATCATAGCTACCAGCGCAAAATACACTTGGCTGGAGCTGGAGTGGTAAAACAAATGATATCCCAAAAAGCCGCCGACCACCACGCCGTTTGCCAGAATGCGCGCCGCGTCCAGCCGGAACAGCCGCCGCAATGCGCCCGGCACATCGGACAGCCACAGCAAAAATTGCAGGGGCAGCATCAAAAAGACATCCGCCACGCCGATCAAAAACAGCCATACATATCCGGAAATCGGCAGATGGGCGCAAAGCCAATCGGCATAGGGGCTTAGCACGCGGTAAGCCCAGTAGTCTTCCATGGCAAAAATGGTCAGGCGCATACTGTTGCTGCCGGAGGCAAACAGCACAAAATAGGTTACGGCAAAAATGCCCGCCACGCCCGCCAGACACGCAAGCGCCGTAGGATAGTGCGGCTTTTGAAACAGCAGCACGATCCCCATCGTTATGGCAAAGGCACACACGACGATTGCCGCTTCCGGTCCCTTGGCAACGCACAAGAGGAAAAAGCTGACAAACAGCATCAGCAGCTCCTTGGCGTTAGGTGCAAAGCGGCTGCGGCTCAGCCGGATAAAGCTGACCGTAAAGGCACACAGGAAAATCAGCGCCGTAGCCTGCGCGTTGATGTTGGTGACAAGGTGCTGCAGCAGGGTATTGCCAAACAGGCTTAACCCGTTGGGCAGGACCTTCCACAGCGACAGGCAGGAAAACCCGAACAGCAGCAAAATCAGCTGCCGCCCGGCGCGGGCGTTTTCGCTGCCGAAGTAGGCACGCGCCAGCGCCAGCAGCGCCGCCAGCTCACCCGCCAGAAACAGCGGTCCTGCCAAGAACACGTAAATATCGTACAGCTGCGCACCGCTTACCAAGCCCAGCGCGGCAGCCAGCAATTCCGTAAGGTAGTGGTAGGACAGCCGCACCCCGGAAAACCGGATATCCTCCGCCGGGAAATGGGCGCTCAGCGCCGCCGCGTTGCCTACATTCCACAGCATATCCTGATCCAGATGCACCGCCCCGGCTTGGGTGGGGTAGGGGTTGACCGCGCCGAAGCGCACCGCATATAAAAGACACAGCAACGCCCAAAAAAGCCCGATGCTGCTGTCCAAAATACGCAGCGCACCCTTGGCGGCAGCCTTTACGTCCAGCGTACCGCAGCGGCGGCGCCAGCATAACCACCCTGCCGCCAGCAGCGGCGGCACCGTGCGCAGCAGCCATACGGCACCCAGCCGCACACTGACACAGTGCAGCCCCGCCAGCAGGGCGCAGCCGTACACCGCAGCAAACAGCCCTGTCAGCCCCGTTTGGCGGGGTGCCAGCCAGTCTGCCAGCGCCCAGCCGGGCAAAATCAGATACGCGAAGCAGCATACGCCAAACACAAGGACCGTAACGGGAGAAACCGCCTTGCCGCCCAAAAGGGCGACAGACAGCCAGCCCAGCAGCGCCAGCGCCGTTACTGTGCGGCGCACGGCGGTGCGGGCATTTTTTGTGCTGCTATGCGGTTTTTCCAAAACTGCCGTTTCCATACAAACAGATTTCCTTTACCTATTAAAATCCCGGCTTGCGCCAGACCATCTTATTGACAACCCCGGTGTAGCTCTGGATGAGCTTGACCACCTTGGTGGAAACATCCTCGGTATAATAGGGGACGGGGATGCCGTTGTCGCCGTTTTCTACCATAGCAACGGCGGTTTCGACTGCCTGCTCCACGCCGCCGGCGCGGATGCCCGCCAGCACAAAGCACCCCTTGTCCAGCGCCTCGGGGCGTTCGGTGGAGGTGCGGATGCAGACCGCCGGGAAGGGATGCCCCACGCTGGTAAAGAAGCTGGATTCCTCGGGCAGCGTGCCGGAGTCGGAGATCACGGCAAAGGCGTTCATCTGCAGGTGGTTGTAGTCGTGGAAGCCCAAGGGCTCGTGCAGCTTGACGCGCGCATCCAGCCGGAAGCCCATCGCATCCAGCCGCTTTTTGCTGCGGGGATGGCAGGAGTACAAGATGGGCATATCGTAGGTTTCGGCCAGATGGTTGATGGAGGTGAACAGGTCGATAAAATTCTGCTCGGTATCAATGTTTTCCTCGCGGTGGGCAGAAAGCAGCATATATTTGTGTGCTTCCAGCCCCAGACGCTCTAGCACATCGCTGGCTTCGATCTGGGCAAGGTTTGCGTGCAGCACCTCCGCCATGGGGGAGCCGGTCACAAAGGTGCGCTCCTTGGCGGTACCCTCGGCGTTCAGATAGCGGCGTGCGTGTTCCGAGTAGCACATATTGACATCGGCAATGTGGTCCACAATGCGGCGGTTGGTTTCCTCGGGCAGGCACTCGTCAAAGCAGCGGTTGCCCGCTTCCATATGGAAGATGGGGATATGCAGCCGCTTGGCGGCAATGGCAGAAAGGCAGCTGTTGGTATCGCCCAAAATCAGCAGGGCATCGGGCTTTTGCTCCACCATCAGGGCGTAGGACTTGGCAATGATATTGCCGATGGTTTCGCCCAAATCCCTGCCCACGGCGTCCAGATAAAAGTCCGGCGCGCGCAGACCCAGATCATCAAAAAAGACCTGATTCAGATTGTAGTCATAGTTCTGCCCGGTATGCACAAGAATCTGGTCAAAATATTTGTCGCACTTTTTGATCACGGCAGACAGGCGGATGATCTCCGGGCGGGTGCCGATGATGGTCATTAGCTTTAACTTCTGCATATTGCAACGCTCCTTATTTTAAACGGGCAAGCCGAAGGTGTCCGGGTGGGCGGGGTCAAACTGCTCGTTTGCCCACATCAGGGTCACCAGATTTTCGCTGTCGCTCAGATTGATAATGTTGTGGGTGTAGCCGGGCAGCATCTGCACGGCGGTGGGCTTATCGCCCCAGACCTCAAATTCCAGCACCTCGTCGCTGTCCACACGGCGCTGCTGGATCAGCCCGTGTCCCGACACGACAATAAAAAATTCCCACTTGGTATTGTGCCAGTGCTGCCCCTTGGTGATGCCGGGCAGCGACACATTGACGCTGAACTGCCCGCAGTTTTCGGTTTTCAGCAGCTCGGTAAAGCTGCCGCGGGCATCGGTATTCTGCTTTAAGGCAAAGGCTGCCTTTTCCTTGGGCAGGTAGGAAAGATAGGTGGAATACAGCTTTTTGGCAAAGCTGCCCGCCGGGATCTCCGGCATCAGCAGGGTGGCGGGCTGCGCCTTAAAGGCGTCCAGCAGCGCCACAATTTCCCCCAAGGTCACCTTGTGGGTCACGGGCGCCGCGCAGTAGCGACCCTCCTGCCCGAATACCGGGACAAGACCGTCGTAATCGCAGCGGTGGGGATGCCCCTCCAGCGCGTCCAGCATCTCCTCGACCAGATCGTCAATATACAAAAGCTCCAGCTCGGTGGCGGGGTCGTTGACGGTCAGGGGCAGATCGTGCGCGGTATTGTGGCAGAAGGTCGCCACGGCGCTGTTGTAGTTGGGGCGGCACCATTTGCCGAACAAATTGGGGAAGCGGTACACCAGCACCGGGGCGCCGCTCTCTTTTGCGTAGGCAAAGAACAGCTCCTCGCCCGCCAGCTTGCTTTTGCCGTAGTCGCTCTGCCCGTAGCGCCCGATGAGGGTGGCTTGGATCGAGCTGGACAGCATCACCGGGCAGGCATTGCCGTGCTTTTTTAAGGTATCCAGCAGGGTAGAGGCAAAGCCGAAATTGCCCTGCATAAACTCGCTTTGTTCCTTGGGGCGGTTGACGCCCGCCAGATTAAAGACAAAATCTGCCTTGGCGCAGTATTCGTCCAGCAGCGCGGGGTCGGTGTCCAGGTCGTATTCAAAAACGTTCTCTACGCAGAGAGCCGGGCGGGTGCGGTTTTTACCGTCCCGGATGTTTTTTAAATTTTCGCACAGGTTGCGCCCCACAAAGCCCTTGGCGCCGGTCACTAAAATGTTCATACCTTCCCCGCTTTTTTCAGTTCTTCCTGAATATATTCGGTGGTCATAATCTTTTGGATGGTACCCTCCACGTCCAAGCGGCGGGTGTTGTGGCTGGTGTAATCCTCATCGGCTTGGGTGTGTACCTGACCCTTGACAAAGAACTTGTCGTAGTTCAAGTCGCGGTTATCGGCAGCCACGCGGTAGTAGCCGCCCATATCCTCGCTGCGCATACGCTCCTCCTTGGTCATCAGCGTTTCGTACAGCTTTTCGCCGTGGCGGGTGCCGATGATGCGGGTGCCGGTATCGCCGAACAGCGTCTGCACCGCCTTGGCCAGATCGCCGATGGTGGAGGCGTCGGATTTCTGGATAAACAAATCGCCGGGGTTGGCGTGTTCAAAGGCGAACATAACCAGATCCACCGCCTCGTCCAGATTCATCAGGAAGCGGGTCATTTCGGGGTCGGTGATGGTGATGGGTTCGCCGTTTTTGATTTGGTCCACAAACAGGGGGATGACGCTGCCGCGGCTGCACATAACATTGCCGTAGCGGGTGCAGCAGATCACGGGACCGCCGCGCTGGGCGGACACGCGGGCGTTGGCGGTGATGACGTGTTCCATCATCGCCTTGGAGATGCCCATGGCGTTGATGGGGTAGGCGGCCTTGTCGGTGGACAGGCAGACCACGCGCTCCACACCTGCCTCCATGGCGGCGTGCAGCAGGTTGTCGGTACCCTCAACGTTGGTGCGCACTGCCTCCATCGGGAAGAACTCGCAGCTGGGCACCTGCTTTAAGGCGGCGGCGTGGAAGATAAAATGCACGCCGGGCATAACGTCGCGCAGGCTCTGGATGTTGCGCACATCCCCGATATAGAACTTGACCTTGGCGGCATACTCGGGGTATTTTGCCTGCAGCTCGTGGCGCATATCATCCTGCTTTTTTTCGTCACGGCTGAAAATGCGAATTTCCCCGATGTCGGTGGTCAGGAAATGCTTCAAAACGGTATGACCAAAGCTGCCCGTACCGCCGGTGATCAAAAGTGTCTTGCCCTTAAAAATCGTGTCTGCCATAACGGCCTCCTTATTATACGTCGTTTGCCCGCGCAAGGCGCAAAGCATAAGTACCCTTTATAATCTTTTTCATTTTACCACAAAACTTTGCATTTGAAAAGCCTGTACCCTTGGAAATTGTTACTTTTTGTGCTATAATAAGAAACAACATATGCGGCAGGTACCCGCCCGCCGCTTTTTAAGGAGGATTTAGCCCGTATGCGCGCTTATGAAAGACTATTGAACTATGTCAAGGTGTACACCACCTCGGACCCCAACTCCGGCACCCATCCCAGCACGATGCGCCAGTTCGACTTGGCACGTCAGCTGGTCGATGAGCTGAAGGCGCTCGGTCTTGCCGACGCCTTTGTGGACGAGCATTGCTACGTCTACGCCACGCTGCCCGCCACCCCCGGCAGCGAAAACGCCAAGCCGCTCGGCTTGATTGCCCACATGGACACCACCGATGACGCCCCCGGCGAGAACGTCAACCCCCAGATCCACGAAAACTACGACGGCGGCAAGGTCGTGCTGCCCGCCACCGGCGCTGTGCTGGACCCGGCGGTTTTCCCGTTTTTGACCGAGATGAAGGGGCAGACCCTGATCACCACCGACGGCGCGACCCTGCTGGGTGCCGACGACAAGGCCGGCGTTGCCGAAATTATGACCGCGCTGGAGCGTATCATCGCCGAGAAACGTCCCCACGGCAAGCTGTGCATCGGCTTTACCCCCGATGAGGAAATCGGCGAGGGTGCCAGCCTGTTTGACGTGCCGGGCTTCGGCGCTGCTTACGCCTACACCGTGGACGGTGAGGACGTGGGCGAGATCAGCTACGAAAACTTCAACGCCGCCGCTGCCGTTGTGACGGTACACGGTTTCAGCGTACACCCCGGCAGTGCCAAAAACACGATGGTCAACGCCCAGAATGTGGCTATGGAATTCCACGCCGCGCTGCCCGCCTTTGACCGTCCCGAGCATACCGAAGGGCGCGAGGGCTTTTTCCACCTGACCAGTATGCAGGGCGATGTGACCACCACCCACTTGGGCTACATCGTGCGCGACCACGATGCCGCCAAGTTTGCCGCCCGCAAGGCGCAGATGCAGCACATTGCCGCCTGCCTGAACGACAAATACGGCGCAGGCACGGTGGAGCTGGACCTGCACGACAGCTACTACAATATGCTGGAGAAGATCGAGCCGCACTTCCACCTGGTCGAAAACGCCCGCACCGCCATCCGGGCAGCCGGGCTGGAACCGATCGAAACCCCCGTGCGCGGCGGCACCGACGGCGCGACCCTGAGCTATATGGGTCTGCCTTGCCCGAACCTCGGCACCGGCGGGTTCAACTTCCACGGTCCGTGTGAGTGCATCACCGCCGAAAAGATGGACCAGAGCGTGGAAATTCTTTTGAATATCGTAGACCTGTACAAGTAAACATTGCAAAAAGGATTGGGGCTGTCGATAGACCTAACGGGAAAGCTGCAAACTTTCGGTAGGTTTGTAGGGGACGCATATATGCGTCCCGTGCGCCTTACCCGTCAGGTTACGCTGCCCGGATGGCTGCAACGGGCGGCATATATGCCGCCCCTACAAGCCAACCCATTCTATTCATTATAGTATATGGTCGCGGGCGGGGCGTGCCCCGCCCCTACTAGTCCATTAAAACTAAAAGTAAAGCTTTAGAATTACCACGCTACCACAAGAGTTTTTCGACAAACTAAATCGGGGCGCAGCCTGCATTGGCTGCGCCCCGATGATTTTTATTACTTCATTTTGCCTTTGTAAACAAGATAGGAATACACATAGATCCAGATCGTGCCGCCGAAAACCGCCGCCAGCATCACAGCCATCGAAACGACATCGCCCATCGCCTTGCCGAACACGCTGGACAGCAGCATCACAGCGCCCATCACCACAAAGGTAATGCCGCCCATGCGCTGCGTGCGGTTCCAGTTATGCTCATCGTTGAGCGCCCACGGCGTCTTGCAGCCAAAGGTGTAGTTCTGCTTGATCTGCGGCATAAAGTTGCCAAAAACGATGAACATCACGCCGCAGCCGCCCAGAATCAGCACCTCCACCATGCTTTCGCCGCCCGGCATCAAGCCAAAGCTGTCCAGCGCGGACGTCCACGTCATACCGATCATAAACAGGGTCAGCAGCAGGGTGAAGATGTTCCACGCTTTTTCAAAGCGGGCAAAGTTTTCGTGCTTGGGGTCTATCTTGCGCACCACCTGCATCAGCAGCACAATGCCAAACGGCAAAAGCGCCAATATCAAAACCTGCCACTTAGCGCCCCAGCCGTCCGCCTGACCGCTCATGCCCCAGTGCGTCGGCACCGTTTCGGGCAGGGCAGGGAAGACGCAGAGCTGCGCCGCAAAGTTTGCGGCACACAGCGCCAGCATAGCCCAGAACAGTTTATTCTTTTTCATTGTGATTGCCCCCTTGCATAAGTCCTAAATCATAAAACCATTTCATAAGTTCCTGAAACACCGTCATATTTACATTGTATACGATGTTTTGCCCGCGGCGCTCATCCTGCACCAGACCGGCGCTTTTTAAAATTGCCAGATGGTGGCTGACTGACGGCTTTGTCATATCAAACTGCGCGGCAATTTCGCCAGCGGTCAGCTCGTTTTGCGCCAACAGTTCTAAAATCCGGCGGCGCGTAGGGTCTGCCAATGCCTTGAATCCGTCCCCCATAGGTTTGGTTTCACTCCTTTCGTATTTTCGATATTTAGATAATTATCTAAATATCTTGCCATCAGTATACACCCGCTGACGTGCGCTGTCAATAGGGGAAGTTGAATTTTTTCCGGAATGCAAAAAAGCACCGCCGAAGCGGTGCTTTTTGCATTTGGGCAGGGGATCGCTGCCGTTATTCGTATTTTACGTTGTCGATCAGGCTCTGCATAACCTCGCTCTGCAAAACGTTCATCTTAACGTAGTTTTCGCCATAGGTGCTGATATACCGGCTGGGGTCGCTGCTGCCGAAGAAACGGCTGAAATCGGCAGCCAGGGCAGCGTCGTCGCATTTCATACCCTGCTTTTCGGCGATAGCCTGCATCAGCAGCTGCTGCTGGGTAAAGTTGGTGATGGTCGGCTGCATATCCTCCAGATAGGCATCCACGCTTTCGTAGTTTCGCATACTCAGGATAGTTGCCATATCGACGCCGTAGTTCTGGGCGTAGCGGTATACTTCCATCAGAATAACATCGCGGTAGTAGTCCAGTACACTCTGGGGCAGCTCGTCAGCAAAGGTGACCTTGTCGCACAGCGCCTTGTACACCTCGCCGGACTGCTGGTCGTACAGCAGGGTATCCTTGACAAAGGCGTTCAGTTCCTCCACGTTGCTCATAGCCATCGTGGGGGCAAGGTTTTCCGCCACCCATTCGTCGCTCAGTTCGGGGGTGACCTTTACGCTGATGTAGTTCAGCGTCGTCTTGAATACGGCAGCCTTGCCGTTCAGTTCTTCCTTGCCGTAATCCTCCGGGAAGGTGACCTGCACGTCAAAGCTCTCGCCGGGGGTGTGACCGACGATCTGATCCTCAAAGCCGGGGATAAATGCCCCGCTGCCAAGAACCAGGTCGTAGCCGTTGCCCTGCGTGCTGCCGCCCTCAAACTCAACGCCGTCGATTGAGCCGACAAAGTCGATGTTGACGGTATCGCCGTCCTCCGCCGCGCGGTCGGTGACCTGCTCGGTGGTGGCAAACTGGGAAAGCACGTTCTCGTTAATGTAGGAATTCAGGGACGCATCGCTCACAGTGCCAAGGTCGGCGCTCAGGGTAATGTCGGCGTAGTCCTCGGGCAGGGTGACATAGTCGGACGCCTTGATGCCGACAAGATAGCCGTTCTCATCAAATGCCTGCGCATAGCTGAAATCGGCAAGATACGCATACGCGGAATCATCTGCGGCGGTGCTTTCGGCGGCAGATTCGGAGCCGGATTCGGCAGCGGAGGACGAGGATGCCTCGGCGGATTCGCTCGAAGCGGCGGTATTGCCGCAGCCGGTCAGGGCGGCGGTCAGCGCCAGAGCCAGCATAGCGGCGGCGGCGCGGTTCATGGTTTTCAGTTTCATTGGTTACTCCTAGGTTATACAAATTTTCAGCATACTTTTTTATTATACACACTTTTTGAAAAAAGTACAGCCGAAACGGATGAATTTTTTGCAAATTTATGGTATACTGTCGTCAGTTCATTCCCAGAAGGAGGAAGTTTCTATGGACGCATCCATGATCGAACGCATCAACGCGCTGGCGCGCAAAGCCAAAACCGAGGGTCTGACCGAGGCGGAAACCGCCGAGCGCGAAGCCCTGCGCAAAGCCTACCTTGCCGAATTCCGCACGGGGCTGCGCCAGCGGCTGGATTCCACCTATGTGCAGACGCAGGACGGGGCAAAGATACCTTATAAAGAGTATGTCCGCCTTGCCAAGGAAGCCAAGGAAAAAGAATCTTGAATAAATCTTGAAAATCAGTGGAAATCCGCCGCAGCCTGTGTTATAATGAAAGACGGCGGCGGATCCCGGATTTTCCGGAGAAGGCTGAATTGCCTATGATTTTACGAAAGAGGTAAAAACGTATGCTTACTGCAATCACCGGTATCAACTGGGGTGACGAGGGCAAGGGTCGTATGGTCGACCTGCTCAGCCAGGATTATGACATTGTTGCCCGCTATCAGGGCGGCGACAACGCCGGTCACACCGTCAAGAACGAACGCGGCAAATTTGTGCTGAATCTGATTCCCTCCGGCATTCTGCGCCCGGACGTCGTCTGCGTTATGGGCGGCGGCATGGTCATTGACCCCGAGCATCTTGAAAAAGAGATTGCCGCTCTGACCGAGAAGGGCATTGAGATCAGCCCCAAAAACCTGAAAATTTCCGACCGCGCCACCATCACCATGCCGTTCCATGTTGCACAGGACGGTCTGGAGGAGGAGCGCCTGTCCAAGACCGGTGCCCAGTTCGGCTCCACCAAGCGCGGCATCGCTTACAGCTACGGCGATAAGTTTATGAAAAAGACCCTGCGTATGGGCGACCTTGTCCATATGGACGCAGGCGTGCGCAAGCGTCTGGAAACCATCGTTGAATCCAAGAACCTGACCATGGTCAACATCTACGGTCAAAAGCCCGTCAGCGTGGACGAAATGTGGGCATGGTGCGAGCGCTACGCCAAGCTGTTTGCCCCGTATGTCTGCGATGTAGGGCAGTTCCTTGCCGAGGCTGACGATGCCGGCAAGAAGATCATGTTCGAGGCGCAGCTGGGTGCGCTGCGTGATATCGACTTTGGCATCTACCCCTACACCTCCTCCTCCAACACCATCTCTGCCTATGCGCCCATCGGCGCCGGCGTTCCCGGTCGCAAGCTGACCCTGTCCATCGGCATTATGAAGGCTTACTCCTCCTGCGTGGGCGAGGGTCCCTTCACCACCGAGCTGGCTATGACCGAAGCTGAAAAGGACGTTCTGCGTGAGCATGGTCACGAGTACGGCGCTGCCACCGGTCGTCCCCGCCGCGTCGGTCCCTTTGACGCCGTTGCCAGCCGCTACGGCGTACAGTGCCAAGGCTGCGATGAGCTGGCTCTGACCCTGCTGGACGTTCTGGATTACATGGAGGAAGTCCCCGTCGTCACCGCCTACAAGCTGACCGACGGCACCACCACCGACCGTTTCCCCACCGGCAAGACGCTGGACGATGCCCAGCCCGTTGTGGAAATGATGCCCGGCTGGCATTGCGACATTTCCGGCGTGCGCAAGTTTGAGGATCTGCCCGCTGCCGCCCGCAACTATGTTGCCCGTCTGGAAGAGCTGGTCGGCTGCAAGATCAAGTACATCTCTGTCGGTCCCGAGCGCGATGCCTGCATCGTCCGCGACTAAACCCTCACCTTATGGCACACCGCACAATTCCCGCCTTACAGCTTAAGCACCGCTTCGGCGGCTGCGGCACAGCATCTGCGTTGCCAAAATGCTCGATAAGACATCCAGTATTATCTGCGCTTTTGGCTTAGCAGCTGCCGCACCTCGCTCGCCGTATCGGCACTTAGAATTATGCGGTATTGCCTTATATAAGCATCACGGCGGACTTTACACAAGTCCGCCGTTTTTAGAAATCGGGGCAGCACCGTACCGCCCTGTAAGAAAAGCTGGTGTTCTTCTTTGATCGATCTTTTGATCCGCACCTTTATTAAAGACCACGAAAAGCACACGGATCGCAAGGTTCGCACCGCCTACGGCAACCTTGCCTGCCTTGTCAGCGTTATCTGCAACCTGCTGTTGTTTGCCGGCAAAACCGCCGTCGGCGTGCTTTCGGGCAGTGTTGCCATCACGGCAGACGGCTTGAACAACCTTTCGGATGCAAGCTCCAATCTGGTCAGCCTGGTCGGCTTCCGGCTGGGGGCGCGCCCCGCCGATTCCGAGCATCCTTACGGACACGCCCGGTATGAGTATCTGGCAGGGCTTGCCGTATCCGTGATGATCCTTGTCATCGGCATTGAACTGCTGAAAAGCAGCTTTGAGAAAGTTCTGCATCCCACCGAGGTTTCCTTCAGCGTTACGATGATTCTGGTGCTGATCGCTTCCATTCTCGTCAAGCTCTGGATGGCGCGCCTGAACCGCACCATCGGCGGGCGCATCGACTCGGAAACCCTGATGGCGACCGCCGCCGACGCCCGCAACGATGTCATCACCACCGCCGCCGTGCTGGTTGCCTCGATTCTGACCTACTTCACCGGGTTCAACCGCATTGACGGCGTGATGGGTCTGGGTGTTGCCGGGTTTATTCTGTACAGCGGCGCAACGCTTGTGCGGGATACCATCAACCCGCTGCTGGGCGCGGCGCCCGACCCCGCCCTGGTCGCCCACATTGAGGAAAAGGCGCTGAGCTACCCCGGCGTGCTGGGCATCCACGATTTGATGATCCACGACTACGGTCCCGGCAACTGCCTGGTCAGCTTTCATGTTGAGATGGACGCCAACGCCGATGTGATGCGCAGCCACGACATTATCGACAACATTGAGCGCGATATGCTCGCGCAGGACGGTCTGGTCGTGACCATCCACTATGACCCCATCGTCACGGGCGACGCGCACGTTGCCGAGCTGAAAGCCTTCTTAAAAGAAGAAGTCAAGCGCCTTGACCCCGAAGCCGACATCCACGACCTGCGCACCGTACCCGGAAAAACCCACACCAACGTTATTTTCGACTGTGCCGTCCCCGCCGAGTATCTGCACGACAAGCAGCGCCGCGGTGCCAAATTGGCTGCCGCACTGCGCACCGCCGTGCAGGACAAATGGCCGGATCATTTCTGCGTCATCCGCTTGGAGCCGGACTACACATCCCACAACGCCCCCGCCAAAGACTGAAAAGAGAGGTATATTGCTATGGATTACAACAAAGCCGCCTTGGAGCTGCACAGCCAATTTCCCGGTAAAATTGCCGTTCAGAGTCTGGTCGCCTGCAAGGACCGCGACGCTCTGTCCACCGCCTACACCCCCGGCGTTGCCGAACCCTGCCGCAAGATCAAGGCAAACCCCGACGACGTCTACACCTACACGATGAAGGGTCGCACGGTCGCCGTTGTCACCAACGGCACCGCCGTGCTGGGTCTGGGCAACATCGGTCCCGAGGCAGGTCTGCCCGTTATGGAGGGCAAGTGCGTCCTGTTCAAGGAATTTGCCGGGGTAGACGCCTTTCCCATCTGCCTGAACGCCAAAACCAAGGAGGAGGTCATTGCCGCTGTCAAGGCGATCGCCCCCACCTTCGGCGGCATCAATCTGGAGGACATCCGCAGCCCGGAGTGCTTTGAGATCGAAGCCGAGCTGGAGCGCGAGCTGGATATTCCTGTATTCCACGATGACCAGCACGGCACCGCCATCATTGTGCTGGCAGGTGTGCTGAACGCGCTGAAGGTCGTCGGCAAGCGCATCGAGGACGTCAAGATCGTGCAGAACGGTCCCGGTGCTGCCGGTACCGCCATCATCCATATGCTGCAGGTCGCCGGTGCCAAGCACATCATTGCCGTGGATGAGCATGGCATTCTGGTACCCGGTCGCGCCGCCGGGCTGGAGGGACACAAGGAAAAGCTGGCGGAGGAAACCAACCCTGAAAAGCTCACCGGCGGTCTGGCAGAAGCCATCCGGGGTGCGGATATCTTCATCGGCACCTCCATTGCCGGGGCGCTGACCCCTGAACTGGCTGCCACGATGGCAAAGGATGCCATCGTCTTTGCCATGGCGAACCCCACCCCCGAAATTATGCCCGATCTTGCCAAGGCCGCCGGTGTGCGCGTGATCGGCACCGGTCGTTCGGACCTCCCGAATCAGGTCAACAACGTGCTGGCATTCCCCGGCATCTTCAAGGGTGCCTTGTCGGTGCGCGCCCGCGACATCAACCCCGCCATGAAGATGGCTGCCGCGAACGCCATTGCCGGGCTGATCGCCGACGACGAGCTGAGCGAGGAGAACATTCTGCCCAAGGCGTTCGACCCCCGCGTAGCGGACACCGTTGCCGCCGCCGTTGCCGAGGCTGCCCGTAAGAGTGGGGTCGCCCGCGTATGAGCAACATTCGGGAGCTGGACGCTGCCCGCATCACCGATGCGGTCGAAGCGCTTTGCATTGAGGCAAACACCACCCTGCCCAAGGACGTAAAGGCCGCACTGGACGCCGCCGAGGCTGCCGAGCCGTGGCCTTTGGCAAAGCAGACGCTGGGGCTTTTGCAGCAGAATCTCTGCGTTGCTGCGCAAAAGGAACTGCCCATCTGCCAGGACACCGGTATGGCCTGTGTCTTTGTGGAACTGGGGCAGGATGTACATATCCAAGGCGATCTGACCGATGCCGTCAACGAAGGTGTGCGCCGCGGCTATGAAAAAGCCTATCTGCGCAAATCCATCACCGCCGACCCCTTGCAGCGCGTCAACACGGGGGACAACACCCCGGCATTTCTGACCGTGCATCTCGTACCCGGCGACGGCTGCCAGATCACGGTAGCCCCCAAGGGTGCCGGCAGTGAAAATATGAGCCGTATGGTCATGCTCAAGCCCGCCGACGGCGTGCAGGGCGTTATTGATTTTGTGCTGGACACCGTAAAACAGGCGGGTGCCAACCCCTGCCCGCCGATTGTGCTGGGTATCGGCATCGGCGGAAGCTTTGACCACTGCGCCGCCCTTGCCAAAAAGGCGCTGCTGCGCCCGCTGGACGCCCCCAACGCCGACCCCTACTATGCCGCACTGGAAAAGCAGCTGCTGGACGCCATCAACGCCACGGGCTTTGGTCCGCAGGGCTTTGGCGGTGCAACCACCTGTCTGGGCGTTGCCATTGAGCAGCGCCCCACCCATGTGGCGTGCCTGCCCGTAGCTATCAACATCAGCTGCCATGTGACCCGCCGCGCGGTCTGCCGCCTGTAAGGGCAAGGAGGAACGTATGCAGCATATTTTACATACCCCGCTTACCAAACAGGCGCTTGCGCCGCTGAAGGCAGGGGACACCGTTCTGCTTTCCGGCGTTGTGTACACCGCCCGCGATGCCGCCCATGCCCGTATGGCAGAGCTGCTGGACAAGGGCGAGCCGCTGCCCTTTGCGCTGGAGGGTGCCGCCGTGTACTATGTCGGTCCCACCCCGGAGCGCCCGGGCTGCGCCATCGGTGCCGCCGGTCCCACGACTTCGGGGCGTATGGATGCCTACACCCCGCGCCTGCTCGATTTGGGTCTTGCCTGTATGATCGGCAAGGGTAAGCGCAGCCAAGCCGTCAAGGATGCCGTTGTCAGAAACGGTGCCGTCTACCTTGCCGCCATCGGCGGTGCCGGAGCGCTGATGTCCGGCAGCGTGCAAAGCTGCGAGATCATTGCATGGTCTGACCTCGGCTGCGAAGCCGTGCGCAGGCTGACCGTGCAGGATATGCCCTTGACCGTTTTGCTGGACGCCCACGGCGGCGATTTGTACGAAAGCGGTCCTGCCGCTTACTTAGCCGCCCGCGAACAGAATTAACACACCCGGAATTTGCCGCCTCGCCATTGACAAACCCCGCCAAAGTTGCTACACTAATAGTTGCTTTGCGGCCATGGCGGAATTGGCAGACGCGCTGGTTTTAGGGTCCAGTGTCCAAGACGTGCAGGTTCAAGTCCTGTTGGCCGCACCACATAATTTTGCCCCTTTCTGCGCATACTGTGCGCGGGAGGGGGCTTTTTCTATGCTTTGGGCGAAATGCGTGCGCACGGCGCTGGGCGGGCTGGCGGCGGTCCTTCTGCTTGGCGGGGCGGCGCTGTTGGGTACGGCGGCAGCGCTACCGGACACCTTTTATGTTTCGGCAGGGGAGCCGCTGACTGTGGCATCCCTGCCGTGGGTAAAAGAGGGGAAATCCCGCACCGGGGCTGCCCCCGCCGAGGCTGCCCGCGCGGACAAAAGCCGCAACGTCACGCTGACAGTTCTGGGTGTGCCTGTAAAGACCGTGCGCACCGTGACCGCCGCGCCGCGCCTTGTTTGCGTGTGCGGCACACCGTTCGGGGTCAAGATGTTTTCGGACGGGGCGCTGGTGGTGGCGTTTTCTGACCGATACAACGGCTTTGGCGGGCAGAACCCTGCCAAGCAGGCGGGGCTGCAATTGGGGGACTGGATCCTTTCCGTGGGCGGGTACACCATACGCAGCAACGAAGACGTATCGTCCGCCCTGCAAGCGGGCGGGGGAAAGCCGCTGCGCCTTGTCTATCGGCGCGGCGGGCAGGAGCATACCGCCAGCTTGACGCCCGTTCTGGACAGCACCTCCGGGCTGTACCGCGCCGGGGTCTGGGTGCGGGACTCCGGCGCAGGTATCGGCACGCTGACCTATATCGACCCCGAAACCAACGCCTTTGCCGGGCTGGGGCACGCGGTGAGCGATGCCGACACCGGGCAGGAGCTCGCCTTGCTTTCGGGGGAAATCGTTCCCGTCACCGTGACAGGCTGCCGCCGGGGTGAGGTCGGCAGCCCGGGCGAGCTGCGGGGCGAATTTCTGCCCGGCAGCATCGGCACCATACAAAGCAACGCCGACACAGGGGTCTATGGGCTGTACACCGGCGATTGCAGCGCGTTAGAGCGGCTGCCTGCCGCGCACGTTCAAAGCGTGCATACCGGTGCCGCCGAGGTGCTGACCACCGTCACCGGCAGCAAACCGCAGCGCTATGCTGCCGTGATTGAGCGAATCAACCTGACCAGCGCCGAGCCGAACCGCAATTTGCTGCTGCGCATCACCGACCCCGACCTGCTGGAGGTCAGCGGCGGCATCGTGCAGGGGATGAGCGGCAGCCCCATTTTGCAGGACGGTGCGCTGGTGGGTGCCGTGACCCACGTTTTTGTCAACGACCCCACCCGCGGCTACGGCATTTTGATAGAAAATATGCTGCCCCCGGACTCCTGAGGGGGCAGCCTTTTGTCGTTTCAATTTCCATATTTTCCCTTGGTGTCTTGCAGACAAGGGAGAGAGCGGCGGTTGCCGAAGCGCGTTCAACCCTCGACAGTCGCCGATTTATTTAGCGCTGTATCGCCATTATTTTTATAGGGTTGAGATTTCTTGTCGTATTCTGTCGAACGAAACTTGCGTAAATGTAGAAAAAAGAGAAGATTTCCTCTTGCACAAATTTCCATTTTATGGTAATATTCCCATTGTAGACGAAATCAACGGATGCGCACCGTCCGCAGCCACCTGCCCGATGCCCGCCCCGTGATATGTATGGAGGAGTTTTACGATGGAAAAGATCAAGTTTGTTATGACGGATACCGACGCTCAGGTTTCTGAGCTTTGCCGCCAGGCGCTGGAGGAAAAGGGCGTTGCCGTGACCGTGTGCGAGAAAAACGGCAGCAAGGCGCTGGAAACCCTGCTGAATGTACATCCCAACGCCGTTTTGCTGGATGCCTTTATGCCCGATCTGGATGCCATCACCGTAAAGCAGCGCTACGAAGCGCAGAACACCAGCAATGTGCGCACCGCCTTTTTTGTGACCGGCGCATTCCAGAGCGAGGAGATCGAGCAGGAATTGCTGGATAACGGTTTTTCTTTCTTTTTTGTAAAGCCCTTTGACGAAAGCGTGCTGGTAAACCGCGTGCTGAAATCCGCCGGCAACACGGCGCGTCCGCAGGCGGTGTCCTTGGATTCCGATGAGCTGACCGTGACCGAGATTTTGCACCAGATCGGCGTTCCTGCGCACATCAAAGGTTACCAGTTTTTGCGCGATGCAATTTTGCTGACCACCGCCGACCACGGCTATATCAACGCCGTGACCAAGCGCCTGTACCCGGAGATCGCCAAGCGCAACGCGACCACCGCCAGCCGGGTAGAACGCGCCATCCGCCACGCCATCGAGGTTGCTTGGGATCGCGGCGATGTGGACACCCTGAACAGCTATTTCGGCTATACCATCCACAGCCTGCGCGGCAAGCCCACCAACTCGGAATTTATTGCCATGATCAGCGACAAGAT
>CAKTAS010000011.1:0-24465 GCA_934529095.1 uncultured Gemmiger sp.
GCGGCAACGGCGGCAACGGCGCGGGGCTGCCCGATCACGCTTTCGTTCAGGCGCTTTTCCAGCAGGCTCAGCCGTTCCCGCTCGGCTTCGTTGACGCGGTCGGCGGGTACGCCGCTTGCCTTGCTGACGATATGGGCGACATCGCTCTCGGTCAAAATGCGCTTGCCCTCGCCGCCGGTGTCGGCAATGCGCTTGGCGGCGGCAGCCTCGTCCAGCAGGTCAATGGCCTTGTCGGGCAAAAAGCGCCCCGGCAGATACCGCACGCTTAATTCGACCGCGGCGTGCAGCGTTTCCGGCGGCATAACCACCCCGTGGTAGCGCTCGTAGCGGGGCATCAGCCCGGCTAAGATTTTTTCGGCTTGGCGCGGGGTTGGCTCCTCGACCATAACCTTGCCGAAACGGCGCTCCAGCGCGGTATCCTTTTGGATGGTTTTGCGGTATTCCTCGGGCGTGGTGGCTCCGATCAGCTGAATTTCGCCCCGCGCCAGCATCGGCTTTAAAATGCTGGCAGCGTCAATGGCACCCTCGGCGGCACCGGCGCCCGCAATGATGTGAATTTCATCAATAAACAGGATGGTGCTGCGGTCACGGTAAAGCTCCTCCAACAGGCTTTTGAAGCGCTCCTCAAAATCGCCGCGGTATTTTGTGCCTGCCACCATGGATGCCATATCCAGCGACAAAAGTCGCTTGCCGCGCAGCGCCGGGGTGATTTGCCCGGCGGCGATTTTTTGCGCCAGCGCCTCCGCCAAGGCACTTTTGCCAACGCCCGGCTCGCCCAACAGGCAGGGGTTGTTTTTCTGGCGGCGGCACAAAATTTCGATCATACGCGCAAGCTCATCGTCCCGGCACAGCACCGGGTCCAGCCGCCCGTCCTGCGCAAGGCGGGTCAGATCACGCCCGTATTTGTCGCTGGGGCGGTTGCTGCGCGGGGCGCTCATCCGGGGCTGAACGGGCAAAACCGTCTGCCCGCTGAGCTGGCGGCATTCCCGCGCTGCCTGTGCGACCTCCACCCCAAGGGCTGCCAGCCATACGCTGGCGGTGCAGGAGGCATCCTCCAGCATGGCGCAGAGCAGATGCTCGTTTTCTGCCTTGGGGCGGTTGGCGGCGTGCGCCCCCAGCACCGCAAATTCCAGCGCCTTGCGGCTTTCGCAGGCAAGGTCGTTTTTGTGCAGGCGGCAGGGCGCTGCCGATGGTTGCTGTAAAGCAGTATTACTTTGCAGCGCTGCGGCGGTGACCCGCTTGCGGTGCAAAAAGTCGGCGGCGGGACCCTTGGCGCAGCGCAGCATGGCAAGCAGAAAATGCCCGGTGTCCGCCTCGCGGCAGCCCTGCTGCCCTGCCAGTGCCAGCGCCGTGCGCACCGTGCGGCTGGCATCCCCCGAAAGCCCTTTGTACAAATAGAACATAGCGTCCCCCTTGGTTGATGATTCGCATACTGCCAGTATAGGCTGTGTATGCGCAAATAATCATCGAAATCCGTCCAATCACGCAATGACAAATGCAAAAAACTGTGTTATAATACAGTCTATACGCGGTTTGTGTATGGAATTACAGAGGATAGACAGAGGTGGTTGTGTGCGTAAATTGTTGCGCTACATCAAGGGCTACGAAATACAAACGATTCTGGCACCGCTATTTAAAATGCTGGAAGCCTGCTTTGAATTGTTCGTTCCCCTTGTGGTGGCGGGTATTATTGACACCGGTATCAAAAATGCGGATACCGTGTATATCTGGCAGCGCTGCGGGCTGCTGGTGCTTTTGGCGGTGGTGGGTCTGACCTGCAGTCTGACCGCCCAGTATTTTTCCGCCACGGCGGCGCTGGGCTTCGGCACGGCGCTGCGGAAAGATCTTTTCCGGCATATCGATACCCTGAGCTACAGCGAGCTGGATGGTATCGGTACGCCGACGCTGGTCACCCGGATGACCAGCGATATCAATCAGGTGCAAAACGGCGTCAACCTGACGCTGCGCCTTTTGCTGCGTGCCCCTTTTATCGTGCTGGGTGCGCTGGTAATGGCGTTTTCCATCAGCCCGCGGCTGACGGTGCTGTTTCTGGTTGTGACGGCGGTGATTTCGCTGATCATCTGGGGCATTATGCGCACCACGGTGCCTATCTACCGCGATGCCCAGAACCATCTGGACCGCGTTACGCTCCTGACCCGCGAAAACTATGTGGGCGCCCGCGTGGTGCGTGCCTTTGCGCGCCAGCCCGATGAGCTGGCAGACTTTGTGCAGACCAATGACCGGCTGAAGGCGATCCAGACAAAGGCAGGGCGTATCTCCGCCCTGATGAACCCTTTGACCTATCTGGTGGTAAACCTTGGCATCATTGCCATTTTGGTGCGCGGCGGGCAGCAGGTCAACATCGGTGCGCTGACGCAGGGGCAGATCCTTGCGCTGATCAACTATATGAGCCAAATTCTGGTCAGCCTGCTGCGTTTGGCGGATCTGGTCATCTCGGTCACGCGGGCGCTTGCCAGCGGGGCGCGTGTCAATGAAATTCTGAACACCCGGACCACGATGCCCGACCCCGCCGCTGCCGAGCTGCCCCTGCAGGAAACCGCCCCGGCGGTTTCGTTTGACGGCGTGACCTTCGGCTACCGCGGCGCAGGTGCGCCCAGCCTGACCAATGTCAGCTTTGCCGCCCAAAACGGCGAGACTGTGGGCGTGATCGGCGGCACGGGCAGCGGCAAAACGACGCTGGTCAACCTGGCAGCCCGCTTTTATGATGCCGACACCGGCAGCGTAAAGCTGTTTGGTCATGATGTAAAGGAATACAGCTTTACACAGCTGCGCCGTATGGTGGGCATTGTGCCGCAGCAGGCGGTGCTGTTCACCGGAACGATACGCGACAATATGCAGTGGGCTGCCCCGGGCGCGGATGATGATGCCATCTGGCAGGCGTTGGAAATTGCCCAAGCCGCCGATTTTGTGCGCAGCAAGCCCGGTATGCTGGACGCTCCGGTGGAAACCGCCGGACGCAACTTCTCCGGCGGGCAGCGCCAGCGATTGACCATCGCCCGCGCACTTGTGCCGCAGCCGAAGATTTTGATTCTCGATGACAGTGCCTCGGCGCTGGACTTTGCCACCGATGCCGCCCTGCGCAAGGCAATCCACGAAAAGACCAAGGGGATGACGGTATTTATCGTTTCCCAGCGCGCCGCCAGCGTGCAGCGCGCCGACCACATTCTGGTGCTGGACGATGGTCATCTTGTGGGCGACGCCCCCCACGCAGAGCTTCTGAAAACCTGCGAGGTTTATAAGGAGATCTGCCTGAGCCAGCTCAGCCGGGAGGAGGTGGCGCAAACGCTATGAGCAAGAAAACAGATACCAACACCGTGCGCCGCGTCTTGGCGCTGATCCGCCCGTATACCGGCTGGGTGGTTCTGACGCTGAGTCTGGCGCTGATCACGGTGGTCACCACCCTGCTGGCACCGGTCATAACCGGACGTGCTGTGGATTTAATTTTGGGACCCGGCGCCGTGGATTTTGCCGGTGTCGCCAAGCTGGCTGTGCTGCTGGCGGCTACCATCGGTTGCACCTCGCTGGCACAGTGGCTGATGAATGTTGTCAACAACCGCATTACCTTTCAGGTCGTGCGCGATATGCGCGTGCAGGCGTTTGAAAAGCTGGAAAGCCTGCCCCTGAAATATATGGACGCGCACCGCCCCGGCGATGCTATCAGCCGCATCACGACCGATGTCGAGCAGTTCAGCGACGGCTTGCTGATGGGCTTTACCCAGCTGTTCACCGGCGTTCTGACCATTGCCGGCACCTTGGGTGTGATGCTTTGGATCGACTGGCGCATTGCGCTGGTGGTCGTGGCGCTGACGCCGCTTTCCATCTTTGTGGCGCGCTACATTGCCACGCACACCTACTCGATGTTCAAGCTGCAAAGCGAAACCCGCGCCGAAATGACCGGGCTTGTGGAGGAACTGGTCGGCAACGAGCAGCTGGTGCGTGCCTTCGGGTACGAGAGCCGCGCCGAAGCCCGCTTTGATGTCATCAACAAGGCGCTGCAAAAATGCGGCGTCCGCGCGGTGTTCTACTCCTCCATGACCAACCCCTGCACGCGGTTTGTCAACGCGCTGGTGTATGCGGCGGTGGGGGTCCTGGGTGCGTTTGCGGCCATTGGCGGCGGCATTACCGTGGGGCAGCTGTCGGTCTTTTTGAATTACGCCAACCAGTATACCAAGCCCTTTAATGATATTTCCGGCGTTATGACCGAGCTGCAAAACGCCGTGGCGTGCGCCCAGCGCGTGTTTGATTTGATTGACGAAACGCCGATCCTGCCCGATGCCCCCGATGCTTACACGCTGGAGCATGGCGCCGGTGCCGTGACGTTTGAACACGTCAAGTTCCGCTATCTGCCCGACGTGCCGCTGATCGAGGATATGAACCTGTCGGTACAGCCCGGGCAGCGCATTGCCTTGGTGGGACCCACCGGCTGCGGCAAGACAACGCTGGTCAACCTGCTGATGCGCTTTTATGAGATTGGCGGCGGCAGCCTGCGGGTGGACGGACATCCCATTGACACCGTGACCCGCGACAGCCTGCGCGCCAACTTGGGTATGGTCTTGCAGGAAACGTGGCTGAAATCCGGCACCGTGGCGGAAAATATCGCCTACGGCAAGCCCGATGCAAGCCGGGAAGAAATTATCGCAGCCGCCAAAAAAGCCCGCGCCCACAGCTTTATCTGCCGTTTGCCCAACGGGTACGACACCGTCATTGCCGAGGACGGCGGCAACATCAGCCAAGGGCAGCGCCAGCTGCTGTGCATTGCCCGCGTTATGCTGCGCCGCCCGCCGATTTTGATTCTGGACGAGGCGACCTCCAGCATAGATACCCGCACCGAGGTCCTTGTGCAGGACGCTTTTGAGGAATTGATGAAAGGTCGAACCAGCTTTATTGTGGCGCATCGGCTTTCCACCATAAAAAATGCCGATCAGATCCTTGTGATGAAGGACGGCAACATCATTGAACGCGGCACCCATGACGCGCTGCTGGCACAGGGCGGTTTTTACGCGGCGCTGTACCAAAGCCAGTTCGCTAAGGCATAACAGAGGAAAAAGGAGAGGTTATTATGAGCAAAACCGTAGTACCGCAGGATTACAAAAGCCTGCTGGGGCTGTACGACACCCAAAAGGCAATCGGACTGATCAAGACGGTCTTTCAGGAAAAGCTGAGTCTGGCGCTGCACCTGAACCGCGTCACTGCGCCCTTGTTTGTACCGCAGGGCAGCGGTCTGAACGACGACCTGAACGGCGTGGAGCGCCCCGTGCAGTTCGATGTCCCCTGCCTGAACGACCACGCCGAGGTCGTTCACAGCCTTGCCAAGTGGAAGCGCTATGCCCTGTACAAGTACGGCTACCGCCCCGGGCAGGGTCTGGTCACCGATATGAACGCCATCCGCCGCGACGAGGAACTGGACAATCTGCACAGCATCTACGTTGACCAGTGGGACTGGGAGCGCGTGATCACCAAGGAAGACCGCACGCTGGAATTTTTGCAGGAAACTGTGCGCGATATTGTGGACGCTGTGTGCGCAACGTCCGACGAGCTGCGCTGGAAGTTCCCCGCGCTGAAGGTCATCCGCCTGAACCGTGACGTGACCTTCTTTACATCGCAGGAGCTGGAGGATCTCTACCCCAACAAGACCCCCAAGGAGCGCGAAAACATCATTGCCCGCGCGCACGGCACGGTCTGCATTATGCAGATCGGCGGCAAGCTGAAAAGCGGCGAAAAGCACGACGGTCGCGCTCCCGACTATGACGATTGGACGCTGAACTGCGATATTTTGTTCTGGCACAAAACGCTGGAATGCGCACTGGAGCTGTCCAGTATGGGTATCCGCGTGGACGCGGACGCTATGCGCCGTCAGCTGGTGGAAGCAGGCTGCCCCGAGCGTGCCGAGCTTCCCTTCCACAAGCTGCTGCTGGACGGCACCCTGCCACTGACGATGGGCGGCGGCATCGGTCAGAGCCGCCTGTGTATGCTGCTGCTGGGCAAAGCCCACATCGGCGAGGTGCAGGTCAGCCTGTGGGATGACGCCACCACCGAAATCTGCCGCAAGAACCAAATCGAACTGCTGTAATTGAATTGCATAAACGATACCCGCAGCTTGGGGCAAAAGCCGTAAGCTGCGGGTATTTTTGCGGGCTGTACGCGGCACAGCAACAAAAGCAGCAAGAAATGCAGGGTGAAAATCCGAAAACGGCTTTCTTTTTCTGCGCGAATCTGCTATAATGAAAAGCCACTGTTGATGGAAGAAGAGGGAAAAACAAACGATGAGTTCTGCAACCAAAACGCTGACGGAGGGATCTCTGCCTAAGCAGATCCTGCTGGTCAGCCTGCCGCTGGCGCTGTCAAACCTGTTACAGGTCTTGTTCAATATGTCCGACGTTGCCGTTGTGGGGCGCTTTGCCGGCTCGGTGGCGCTGGGGGCGGTTGGCTCCACCAGCACCTTTGTCACGCTGTTTACCGGTTTTTTGATCGGGTTGAGCAACGGCATCAATGTGCTGGTGGCGCGCTACTACGGCGCCAAGCACCCCAAGGATGTGGACAAAACCGTGCATTCCGGGCTGATCGTCAGCCTTGCTGCGGGTGTGTTGTTGCTGCTGGTGGGGCTGTTCGGCTCCCCTGCCATGCTGCGCCTGCTGAACACCAAGCCGGACCTGATGGACGGCGCGGTGCTGTACCTGCGCATCTACTTTTTGGGTATGCCGGCGTTGGCGCTGTACAACTTCGGCAATGCCGTGTTCAGCGCCATCGGGGAAACCAAAAAGCCGCTGATGTATCTGAGCATTGCGGGCGTTCTGAACATTGCGCTGAACCTGCTGTTTGTCATTGTGTTTCAGCTGAGCGTGGCGGGCGTGGCGCTGGCGAGTACGATTGCGCAGTGCGTTTCCGCTGCGCTGATTTTGCGTGCGCTGACCAAGGTGCAGGACTGCTACGCGCTGGATTTTGCCAAAATCGGGCTGGATGCATCCATCACCCGCCGCATTCTGCTGCTGGGCGTGCCGGCGGGGCTGCAAAACGCCGTGTTTGCCATCGCCAACCTGTTTATTCAGGCGGGTGTCAATTCCTTTGACTCGCTGATGGTCAAGGGCAACTCGGCGGCAGCCAACGCCGATGCGGTCATCTATGACGCGATGGCGGCGTTCTATATGGCGTGCGCCAGCTTTATGAGCCAGAACTTCGGCGCCGGAAAGCTCGACCGCGTCAAAAAAAGCTACTTTATCAGCCTGGCGTATTCCTTCGGTCTGGGGCTGGCACTGGGCGGCGCGCTGCTGCTATTCGGGCGGCAGTTCTTGGGGCTGTTCACCACCGAAGCCGCCGTTGTGGATGCCGGTATGAAGCGTGTGCAGGTGATGGCGCTGGCGTACTGCATCTCGGCATTTATGGACTGCACGATCGCCGCCTCGCGCGGGCTGGGCAAAACGGTGGGACCCACGGTCATTGTGGTTCTGGGTTCCTGCGTGTTCCGCGTGATCTGGGTGTACACGATTTTTGCGCGCATCCACACCATCCCGGCGCTCTACCTGCTGTACCCCTGCTCTTGGGCAATTACCGCCGCCGCGGAGATTGTCTATTTTGTGTCTGCCTACCGCCACGCGGTGCAGATTTTTGAGCAAAATAAAATTGCAGAAAAGCTTGCCGTAAAAGCCTAAATAGAAAAAATCCCGCCGCAGAACGCTACATTCGTTCTGCGGCGGGATTTTTTGGAGCTAGTAACAGGAATCGAACCTGCAACCTGCTGATTACAAATCAGCTGCACTGCCAATTGTGCTATACTAGCGGGAACCAGATTATTGTACCATATCCCCTGCGCCTTGTCAATGGTTGACCAGCATACTTTGCAGGGCGCAGTAGTCCTGCAGGGTCAGCTGTTCGGGGCGGGCGGTGGCGGATAACCCGGCGTCGGTCAAGGCTTGCATAACGGCGGCTTTGGGCAGGTGCAAGCCGTTGGAAATGGCGTTGGCGGCGGTCTTGCGGCGCTGCGAGAAGGCGGCGCGGATCAACGCAAAGAAGGCGGCTTCGTCCCCGTTGGGGACATGCACGGGCGGTGTTTCGCGCACATCCAGCCGGATGACCGCGCTGGTCACCTTGGGGGCGGGGTGAAAGCTGCCGGGCTGCACGCTGAACAGCAGCTTCGGCTCGGCGTAATACGCGACCGCATAGCTGATAGCGCCGGCCTCGCGGGTGCCGGGGGCGGCGCACAGGCGCTGGGCTGCCTCCTTTTGCACCATAACGGTAATGTTGCGGATGGGCAGCTTCTCCTCCAAAAGGCGCATCAGAATGGGGCTGGTGATGTAATACGGCAGGTTGGCGCAGACTGCCACCGGCTTGTCGCCGAATTCCTCGGTAAGTAAGGCGCGCAAATCGACCTTGAGGACATCCTCCAGCACCAGCTTAAAGTTGTCATACGCCGCCATGGTTTCGTCCAAAATCGGCGGCAGGCGCTTATCAACCTCAACCGAAACGACCTTGTCGGCACGCTTGCAGAGCTGCTCGGTCAATACGCCGATGCCGGGACCGACCTCCAGCGCACCCCAGCCCGCCGTGATGCCGGCTGCCTCCGCAATGCGGGGGCAGATGCCGGGGTTGATGATAAAGTTCTGACCGAAGCCCTTGGACAGCTCAAAATTGTGGCGCGCACACAGGTCGCGGATGGTGGACATATCGGTAAGGTTGGGCACAAATACCATCCTTTCGGGAATCAAGCCAAGCCCGCCAGCATCTGCGCCGCAGCCACGGCTTTGGCGATTTGGGGGTCGGTGTCGGTGGTGAAATCGTAGTAGGAGTTCTGCTCGTCGCTGGTCAGCGTGGCATCAACATCGGGCGTCAGACCGAAATCGTCCCAGGTTTCGCCCTCGTTATCCCGCAGGATGCCCACGGTGATCACAGCGGCGGAGCCGTCCGAGAAGCTTTGCGGGTCGCTCATCACAACGCCCTTGCCGGTGGTCGTGGTGCCGACCAACAGGGCATCGCCCATCTTGCGCAGGGCGTTGGCAAACAGCTCGGCACTGCCGGCGGTGCTGCCGTTGACAAGGCAGACGGCGGGGACGGACAGGGCGGTTTCATCGGACATACGCAGGTCGGTGACGGTGCCGTCCTTGCCCTGCTGGCTGGCGATCAGACCGGAGGGCAGGCAGTAGTCGGCGGCAACAAGGGCGGCGTTGAGGTTCTCGCCGGTATTGTCGCGCAGGTCAAAGACCATCGTCTGGACATTGCTGTCCATCAGGGCATCGACGGCGCTCTTGAACTCGCTGCCCGTCGTGCTGGAGAAGGAATACACCCGCAGGTAACCGACCTTTTCGTTCAGGATCTGGTAGGAAACGGTGGGCGTTTTGTAGTTGCTGTGTACGAGGTCCAGTGTCTGTTCCTGACGGTCGGGCGTCAGGTAGGTAATGGTCGTGGTGGTGCCTTCCTCCCCCAGCAGGGCGGAGTTGATGGCGGAGGTTTCGTTCATCTGGCGGGTGGAAACACCGTTGATGGCGGTGATAAAGCCGCCCACCTGCAGCTCGGCGTCATCGGCGGGGGAATTTTCAAACAGGCGGATGATGCGGGCGTAGCCGGAGGAAGCGTCGTTGACAACGCTGACGCCGATGCCGGTCAATTTGCCGGAGTCCATCGCCAGCTTTTCGCTGTACGCCTTGGCGGTGTAGTAGCGGGCGTACTTGTCGCTGATGCCCAGCACATAGCCCGCGGCGATGGTATCGTTCAGCGTGTCGTTGTTGATGGTAAAATATTCGTTAGAACGAACAAAACGGTCGATTTCCGACAGCTTGTTGTACTGGCGCTCTTTGTTTTTGACGCTGGACACCGTCGTGTTGAACATATTCATGGACACAACCATGGTCAGCGAAAAGGTTACGGCCATGGCAATCAGCGCAATCGCTGCCGCCACACCCAGACTGATTTTTTTGCTCATACAGGCAAGCTCCTAACTTTTGGTTTGACCGCACAGTTTCCGCCCTGCGGATGCGGTATGCCCCTTTATACCAGCGCCAGAACAACGCCGGAAAGCAGGCTTAAAATCATAAATACAGCGATAACAAGGCAAAAAATGCGAACCGACAGGCTGTGCTTTTGCGGTTTCATACCATGCGCCTCCGTTTAAGAAAGGTAGTTCATTACGTTGGTCAGCACGCCGTTGACCTTCATTTCCAAGTGCAGGTGGTTGCCGGTGGAATACCCGGTCGAGCCGACGTGACCCAGCACGGTACCGCGGCTGACCGGCTGCCCGACACTGACGGCGGGGGTGCCGTTCATATGGGCGTACAGCGTGGAATAGCTGTTGCCGTTGGAGTCGGTGCCGTGGTAGACCTGCACATAATAGCCCCAGCTGTAGTGGTAGGCGGCGGCGGTCACAACACCTGCCTCGATGGAGTAAATGTCGGTACCGCCGGGGGCGGCGTAGTCGGTGCCGCGGTGTCCGTTGCCGCCGAAATAGCAGGAAACGTACTTGTAGGTGGCAAGCGGCGGACCGAAGTTCAGCGAGCAGGTAATGGAAGCATTGCCGTACTGCTTGTTGGCAGCGTTCAGTATGGCGTCCAACTCGGCAGCCTTGGCGTCCACCAGCTTGTTCATCTCGATTTGCGCTTCCTTGGCGGCGGCCTCAGCGGCCTGTGCCTCGGTCAGATCCTCGTTCGCCTGCTGGATGCTGCCCTGCAGCTCGTCCTTTTTCTGCTGCAGCGCGTCCTGCTGCTCCTGCATGGAGGCACGGGCGGCTTCCAGATCGGCTTTGGCTTGCTCTAAATCGGCTTTTTGCTGTTCCAGCGCGGTGTGTTCGTCCTCCAGCTGCTGGCAGATCGCCTGATCCTTGGCGGTGATCTGCTCCAGCGTCTGGGCAAAGGTCAAAAGCTGATACAGGTTGGTGGCGCTGGAAAGCAGGGCGATGGAACCGCCATCGTTGAGCATCTGCATAGCGCCCATACGCTCCTTGAAATCCGACCAGCGCTGGTCGTACTCCTCCTGCTTGGCGGCAAGCTCCCCTTCCTTGACGGTGATCTCGTCCTCTTTGTCGTGAATTTCGTTGTCCAGCTCGCCGATCTGCCCGGCAATCAGGTTGATCTGATCCAGAATGGTGGCTTTTTGCTGCTCCAGCTGCTTTTTGATGGCCGCTGCATTGGCAGTGTCGGACTGTGCATCCTTGAGCTGCTGGTTGATGGTGTTCAGCTTTTGCTGCAGGGCTGCCAGCTCCTGGCGCACCTGATCGGAGCTGGCGGCGCTGACGGGCGGCAGGTAAGAAAATGCCGCCGTAACGGTAAGGCAGACCGCCAAAAGCCCGGAAAGCAGCTTTTTTTTGCGGGGTGAAAATTGCATATTATCAGAACCTCTTAAACGTTCAGATGCTTGCGGATGCTGGTGGCGGTGCCGATGCCGCACAGGACAAAGCCCAGCAGGGCAAAGCCGGCCACAATGTAATACCAGACGTCCGCCAGCGGAACCAGCTGCCCGCCCAGCATCTGCGACAGGTTGGACGGGTTTTCGGCATACCAGCGGGTCAGCGCATAGTAAGCGCCGCAGATAACGCCGGAGGCAATGGCAGCCGAAAGCAAGCCGGAGGTAACGCCCTCGACAAAGAACGGGAACCGGATAAAGCCGTTGGTGGCACCCACCAGCTTCATAATGCCGATCTCCTTGCGGCGGTTAAAGACGGTGATTTTAATGGTGTTGTTGATGACCACAATACTGACGATGGCAAGAATCAGAACCACCGTGTAGCTGGCGTAGCTGACCACCTTTTGCAGGGATACAAACATATTTGCCATATCCAAGGGGGCGTTGACCTGATACACCCCGTCGATCTGCATCAGCTGGGTGCGCACGGAGGCAATGTTGTCGGGGCTGTCCACAACAACGCGGTAGTTGGGGTAAAAGGGGTTGTCGTTGGCGAACGCCTGCTGCAGGTTGGTGTAGTCCTTGAGCATATCGCTGTAGATATTCAGCACATCCTGCGGCGAAACATAGGTCACGCCGGTGACGTGGTCGGTGTTGCGGATGGCGGCATCGGCGGCAGCCAGCTGCTCCTCGCTGGCGTTCAGGTCCATATAGACGACCGTTTCGTTCTGGTTGCCGATGTAATCGACCATGGCGTCTACATTGACGCCCAGCAGATAGGCGGCGCCGATCAGCAGCATACAGACGCTCAGCACGCCCATGGAGGCAAAGGTCATAAGGCGGTTGGCACGCAGGTTGTGAAGCCCCTGCCCCACCAGATAGGTAAAGCTGGAAAAACGCATAATATCCCCTCCCGGTTACTCTTCCCAATCGTCCTGCTCGCGCTGCGCCATACGGGCAGCGTATTCCTTGGCAACCTCGGGATGCGCCGTGTCGGAAGCGACCATACCGTCGGACAGGGTGATGACGCGGTTGTTGTACTTGGCGGCAAGCTTATGTACCAGTTCATGCTCGTGGGTGACGACCACAACGGTGATGTTGACCTTGTTGATGGCCTCAAACAGCTGCATGATGTCCATGGACATTTCGGGGTCGATGTTGCCGGTCGGCTCGTCCGCGATGATCAGCTTGGGACCGTGCGCCAAGGCGCGGGCCACCGCCACGCGCTGCTGCTCGCCGCCCGAAAGCTCGTCCGGCAGGCGGTCCAGCTTGTCCTCCAACCCGACAAGGGAGAGCGCAAACGGCACGCGCGCCTTGATTTTTTTGGTGGAGATGTTGGTCACGCGCATGGCGAAGGCGACGTTCTCGTATACGGTCATGGTGGGGATCAGGCGGAAGTCCTGAAACACCACGCCCATCTGGCGGCGCAGATACGGCACCTTGCGGCGCTTGATCTTGGTGAGATCCTGCCCGTTGATAAAGACCTTGCCCTCGGTGGGGCGCTCCTCCATCTGCATCAATTTCAGAAAGGTGGATTTGCCGGCACCGGAATGTCCTAAAATAAAGACGAATTCGCCCTCGTCAATATGTATGTTGATATCGTCAAGCGCCAAATTCTCGGAATTGTGGGTTTCGTATGTCTTGGAGACGTGTTCAAAATCAATCATTTGACAAACTCCTGTGTAGGTTTGAACGATCTTGCGGCATTACCGCCGTGCGGCGCTGCCTTGGGTACACGCTGATTTTTGGGTACAGCCATACATATAGTATTTTACTATTTTAACGCCGATACGTCAAGCGACAAAGGGCTTTGCCAAAAAGAAAAACAGCGCTGTTATGCGTCACAGCGCCGTTTGTGAATTTTTGTTAAATTATGGCATCAATACTTGGCAGGGTTGGCGGACAGGTACTTTTTGACCATAAGCGCTACCTTAAAGACGATGGCGTCGTCAAAGTTGCGCAGATCCAGCCCCGTCAGCTTGCGGATCTTTTCCAAGCGGTAGACCAGCGTGTTGCGGTGGACAAACAAGCCGCGGCTGGTTTCGGAAACGTTGAGGTTGTTTTCAAAGAAGCGCTGGATGGTAAACAGCGTTTCGGCGTCAAGGGAGTCAATGCTCTCCTGCTTAAAGACCTCGCGCAGGAATGCCTCGCACAGGGTGGTGGGCAGCTGGTAGATCAGGCGGGCAATGCCAAGGTGGTCGTAGCAGATGACCTGACGCTCGGTGTCAAAGACCTTGCCGACCTCCATAGCGATCTGGGCTTCCTTAAAGCTGGAGGCAAGATCCTTGATGTTGCTGATGGGGGTTCCGATGCCCACCATCGCCTTGATGTAATGGTCGCCCTGCAGGGTGTCCACGATAGAGGCGGCCAGCTTTTCCATATCGCGGGTGCTGTTGTCGGGCTTGATCTCCTTGACAAGGACGGTGTCCGTTTCGCTGATATTAAAGACGAAGTCCTTCTGCTTGTCCGGGAACAGACCGCTTACGACATCGTAGGCAGAGATATCGTTGCCGGAGGTGACGCGGATCAGCAGCACAACGCGCTGCACGTCCGAGATAAAATGCAGCTCACGCGCCTTGGCGTAGATGTCGCCGGGCAGGATATTGTCCAGCACAACATTCTTGATAAAGTTCGTCTTGTCGAACTTTTCGTCGTGGTACTGCTTGATGCACTGCAGGCTGATGGACAGCATCGCCGCAAACTGGGCGGCGGTTTCGTCCGTACCCTCGACAAAGGCGGCGTAATCGTTGTGCTTTGCGTTGGAGAACTGGTGGTACGAGTAGCCGTCCAAGGTAAAGGTCTCCCCTGCAGCCTGGCTCACGGCGGCCACGCCGTCACGCACTTCCCCGATTTGCCCCAGCTCAGAGCAGGAAATGACGGCGCCGGTTTCATCCACGACACCGACGACGCGATCCACAGCGTCCTTCATTTGATACACTACGTTCTGGAACACACGGTTTGCCATATTCAGCAACTCCCTTTTTGGTATATTGTTGGCAGGGCGTCCCTGCTTTGGACAGATTGCCTTTTGTGAATCTGCCCGAAAAGCGAATCAATCTAATGTATATTTTACACAATCTGATTGACTTTTGCAACATATTTTAACAAATTTTGAAAGATTTTCTTGTACAATTTTGTTTTTTGCGTAAAAACATTACCGCCGCAGGGGTCTGCGGCGGTAAAATTGTCCGTCATTTTGACGAGAAACGCTTTCAGCGGTCTGATTTTTCCTGCTGCTGCATCGCACCGGTGCCGCCTTCCACGACGCCGCGGCGCTTAAAGACATAGCTTACACTGTGGAAGAAAATCTTAAAGTCCATCGCAAAGGTGACATTGGCGGCGTACTCGCCGTCATAGCGGGATTTTTCCTCAATGGAAAGCTCATCCCGCCCGTTGACCTGCGCCAGACCGGTAAGCCCCGGGCGGATGTCGTTGGCGTGTACGGCGTCGCGCGCCTCGATCAGGTCATACTGGTTGTACAGCGCGGGACGCGGACCGATCACGCTCATCTGCCCTGCCAGAATGTTGAAGATCTGGGGCAACTCGTCCAGGCTGGTCTTGCGCAAAAAGGCGCCGCTCTTGGTAATGTAGGCATCGGGATTTTTTAAAAGATGGGTGGGTACGTCGTGGGGGGTGTCCCCGCGCATGGTGCGGAATTTCAGGATGTTAAAATAGGTCTTGCCCTTGCCCACGCGGCGCTGGCGGAAAAACACCGGACCCGGGGAATCGAGCTTGATCCACAGTGCCACCAGCGCCATGGGGATGGCCAGCACAAGGATGGCAGCCAGAGAAAGGATAATATCCAGCAAACGCTTGATGCAGTTGCGATACATAGGGGTCATTCCTCCTTCACGGTGGGCTTGCGTTCGTTGAGAGCCTGCGCCATTTCCTCCTTGGAAAGCAGCGCAGTGTTGCCGCTGGCTGCCACAACGGTGTGGTCGGCGCAGACGCGGCGGTTGGGGTGGTAGCTGGGTACCATCTCCTGCAGGATGTCGATGACCTCATCGTCGTCACGGTGGGCGGCCTCCTGCAGGCGCTGCAGGTCGCAGTAGAAGGCGGCAAGGTCGATCTGCATCGGCGGGGCGATAAAAATCTTGTTGTGCGCCGTCTTTGCCATCTTGTCCTGCTCGGCGTCCATCATCAGCTCCTCGTACAGCTTTTCGCCGGGGCGCAGACCTGTAATTTTCACTTCCATATTGACGCCCGGCTCATAGCCGTAAAAGCGGATCAACCGGTTGGCAAGGTCCATAATTTTGACCGGCTCGCCCATATCCAGCACATAGATGCTGCCGCTTTCGGCAAGACCGCCCGCCTGCAAAACCAGCTGGGCAGCCTCTGGAATGGTCATAAAATAGCGCACGATCTCCGGGTGGGTGATGGTGACGGGACCGCCGCGCTTGATCTGCTCCTCAAACAGCGGGATCACACTGCCGTGGCTGCCCAAAACATTGCCGAAGCGCACGGCGACGCACTTCATATCGGTATTGTTGGCAAAGCTCTGGATCAGCATTTCGCACAGGCGCTTGGTGCAGCCCATAACGTTGGTGGGGTTGACCGCCTTGTCGGTGGAAAGCTGCACAAACCGTTCAACGCCATGCTCTGCGGCGGAGGTCAGCAGATTTTTGGTACCCACAACATTGTTTTTGACGGCCTCGGCGGGGCTGATCTCCATCAGCGGGACGTGCTTGTGCGCGGCGGCGTGGAATACGACCGTCGGGTGGTAGGTTTCAAAAACCTCGTCCAGACGTTCTTTGTCGCGGATGGAGCCAATCAAGGTCAGGATGGGCGCTGCCGCGCCGTACCGCCCGCGCAGCTCGGTTTCCAGCTCGTAGGCGCAGTTTTCGTAAATGTCAAAAATCAGAAGCCGCCGGGGCTGGTAGCGCATGATCTGGCGGCAAAGCTCGCTGCCGATGGAACCGCCGCCGCCGGTGACCAGCACGATCTTGTCGTGCAGATATTCCGAGATCTGGGCGTTGTTCAGCTGAATCTCATCGCGGGAAAGAAAGTCCGCCGTGTTTAGCTCACGGAAGCCCGCCGCCAGCGGATTGCCGCTTTCGTCCACCGCGTGGGGATCGGAAATCATACGCACGCGGCAATGGGTGGAATTGCAAAGGTTGATGATTTCCCGCATACGATCGCCGTGAACGGTGGTGATGGCGATAACAATTTCCATAATATGGTACTTGCGCACCAGCTCCGGAATGTCCGAGATGGTGCCGCGCACCGGCACGCCCTGCACGCGCAGACCCTTTTTGGTCAAATCATCGTCAACGATGCAGACAGGCTTGCCGAAGGTCTGGTTTTTGCTTTTGCACAGGGTGACTGCCCACGCGCCGGCATTGCCCGCACCCACGATGAGCATGGGGGTGTCGTTGCTTTCACTGCGTGAGGCAGCCATGGCAAGCATGGTTTTGATCAGCCGCCATAAAAAGCGCACGCCCGCTATGGCACCGGTATTGAACACCGAGCCGAAAATCAGCACGGCACCGCTGACGGGGCGCTCGCGCAGCATCAGATCCACCAGCATCACAAGACCGGTGGAAAGCCCGGACAGGCACAATAAGCGCCCTAAATCGCGCATACCGGCGTATTCCCACATAATTTCGTACAGCCCGCCGAACCAGAACACGATCATATAAATGGGCAGCGCATACAACAGCATGGGCGCCATGGCGCGGATGACCTCGGCGCGCAGCAAAGCTGCCGGTATGGCAGAATCCTCGCCGTCAAAGTGAACGATGATCGCCAGCCAGTAGCAGAACACGATCAGCCCGCAATCCAAGAGCATCAGGGCGATCTTGCGCGGCAGACCTTTTAGAATTTGATTGGAAATATGCATAACAGTTCCTTTATAAAAGTTGTATTTGCCCTATTATAACACAAAACAGCTCCGTTTGTCTTGTTTTGTCCAAGACAAACGGAGCAAATATTGCCTAAAAATCAGCGGATAATTTTGGTAAAAAATACAAGATTTTATTCTACCGTCACGCTTTTGGCGAGATTGCGGGGCTTATCCACGTCCAAACCCTTGGCGCAGCTGACATAATACGCCAGCAGCTGCAGCGGAATGACCGACAGGCTGGTGGCAAAATGGGGGTCGGTCTTGGGAACGTAGACGGTAAAGCCGGCGTTGTCCTCAATGCTGTAATTGCCGTAGCTGGTCAGCCCCATCAGGAAGGCGCCGCGGCTTTTGGCTTCGACTAAGTTGGAAACGCTCTTTTCAAACAAATCGGGCTGGGTCAGGATGCCGACGACCAGTGTCCCCTTTTCAATCAGCGAAATGGGACCGTGCTTCATTTCCCCGGCAGCGAATGCCTCGGAGTGAATGTAGCTGATTTCCTTAAATTTCAGGCTGCCCTCCAGCGCCACGGCGTAATCCAGCCCGCGCCCGATGAAAAAGGCGTCCTTGGCGCTGGCGTACTTGCTGGCAAACCACTGGATGCGTTCCTTGTCCGCCAGCGTTTTGGCAATTTTATCGGGCAGGGCTTCCAGCTCGGCGACCAGATGCTCGTACTGCCCTTCCGCCAGGGTGCCGCGCACGCGGGCAAACTCGGTTGCCAGCAGGTAGCAGGCTGCCAACTGGGTGCTGTATGCCTTGGTGGTGGCAACGGCAATTTCCGGTCCTGCCCAAGTGTACAGGGTGGCGTCGGCCTCGCGTGCAATGCTGGAGCCGACCACGTTGACAATGCCCACCGTGCGCACGCCGCGCTCCTTGCAAAGGCGCAGGGCTGCCAGCGTGTCGGCGGTTTCGCCGCTTTGGCTGATGATCAGGGCAAGGGCGTTTGGCTCCAGCACGGGGTCGCGGTAGCGGAATTCGCTGGCGACATCCACCTCGACCGGAATCCGGGCAAGGCTTTCCAGCACATAGCGCGCCGCCATACCCACATGGTAGGCAGAGCCGCAGCCGATAATATAGATGCGGCGCACAGCGCGCAAATCCTCCTCGGACAGAGAAAGCTCGGAAAGATCAATTTTGCCGTCCTTCAGGCGGGGCGAAAGCGTGTCGCGCACGGCGGTGGGCTGCTCGTGGATCTCCTTCATCATAAAATGCTCGTAGCCGCCCTTTTCGGCAGCCTCGGCATCCCATTCCACGGTGGACATCTCACAGGTGACGGGTTCCTTGTCGATGTTGAAAAACTCGATCTCGCTCGGGCTGAGGCGGGCGATCTGCAAATTGTCGATGTAGTAGACATTGCGGGTGTACTTGAGCAGCGCGGGTACATCGGAGGCGATGATGGCGCCGTCCTCGCAGCGACCGACGATCAGCGGGCTGTCCTTGCGCACGGCGTAAATGATGCCGGGCTGGTCGGCAAACAGGATGCCCAAGGCGTAGGAGCCGCGCACGCGCATCATCGTGCGGGAGATGGCGTCCAGCGCGTCCCCGGCGGAATCCCCGGTGTAGTAGTAGTCGAGCAGCTGCGCCACGACCTCGGTGTCGGTCTGGGAGGCAAAGGAAAAGCCCTTGTTCATCAGGCGCTCTTTAAGCTGCTGGTAATTTTCAATGATGCCGTTATGCACGACGGCGATTTTCTGGTCGCGGGAGTAATGCGGATGTGCATTGACCACGCTGGGTTCGCCGTGGGTTGCCCAGCGGGTATGACCGATGCCGCAGCTGCCGGGTACGGCGCTGCCGCCGTCGGTCATCTCGCACAATACCTTGAGGCGACCTTTGGCCTTGACGACCTCGATTTTTCCGGCGGCGTTCTGCACGGCGATGCCGGCAGAATCATAGCCGCGGTATTCCAGTTTTTCCAGACCATCCAACAAAATGGGGGCGGCCTGCGCTGCGCCGGTAAAGCCTACGATTCCACACATATAAAAACCCTCCTTTAACAATACAGTCCCTATCACAATATATCGCTATTTCTGCAAATGTGTACAGTAGAATAAAAAAACGGACGACCGTCAAGGGCAACGGCCGTCCGCCGCGCATTCTCCTTTTTTCGTTTTCTTACACCATAAGAAACAACATTCAGTCAAAGCGCGATACGATTATAGCATATTTAATAAAAAACAGCAAGAGAAAAGTTCAAAAAAGACCGTGCTTGCCGCTATTTGCAAAAGAAAATAAAGTCTTAGGTCAGTCAAAAGTCAGCTTGCGGTAATTCTGGCTTCCGGCAAGCAGCTCCTGCAAGGGGATGATGCCGTATACGGGTAAGTAGGTGTCGTAGGTGTAGGGGTTGCCCTCGTAATCATAAGAGGAAACCGGCACTGTGTCGTAGGCGTACTGCAAAAATACCAATCCGTCTTGGATATCCAGAATATTCACGGGTGTTGTGCCGCGGGCATCGCAGTACATCTGCTGGGGCAGCTCGGTCAGGGTGCCGTCTGGCGCGCGGAAAAACTGATGCGTGAAAGCATCCTGCTCGTTCCAAAGGGAATAGGACAGCACCCAGCCGTCGCGGAACGGTGCGGCGGCGTAGGTGTAGCCGTCCCCGGTGGGAAAGGTATCGGTCAATAGAGTGCTTTGCCCGGCGGGAACGTCCACAGCGGTGATGCTGCCCTGCTGCAAGTCATACACGACCTGCGGGCTGCACAGCGGTGTGCCGAGGGCATCGGCATTTTGGGTAAGCTGCGGCAGCGGGCTGCACTGCCGGGTGTCCAGATCATAGCGGTAAACGCCGGAGGTGTTGTCGGAAGTAAGGCTGTACTGCAAATACAGGCTGCGTCCCTCGGCTGCCGAGAGCGTCCAGTAAGCGTTTTGACCGGGCAGCAGGGTGTCCAGCCGGAGGCGCTGTGCCTGCAAGCCGGTGGATTTTTCTGCCGAAAAAAGATAGGCTTCTGCGCCGTTGGGACCGGCACCGCCGAAGGCATAGCTTGAATTGCCGACAAAATAGAGAAATTCCTCGTCAGCGGCAAGGACGTTGACGGAATAGACAAGGTCTGTCTGGTAGTGGGTCACGGCAAACAAGGGGTGTGCCGGGGGCGTTACGCCATCGGTATAGGCAGCCAGAGCGTAGGCATACTCGGAATCGCTGTGGACGATATAGGGGTACCACAGGGTATCGCCGTCCACCAAGAGATGCCCGGCGGACAATACGGGACAGTCGGACGTGGTGTGCTGGCAGCCGGGAATCTGGCACATATTGTGCGCTGTGGCAGCGGCATAGTCGATTTTGCTCACACAATACGACCCGGACGGCACAATGCACGTTGTGTATTGCCCGCCGTCATAGCGGTTTGTGAGCATATGCACGTCCCCGGTGTTGGCAGGATTGGCGGGGACTTCAACGGGGGCTGAGGGGGTTTCAGCGGGGGTGGATGCCGTGCTTGGCGCGGAGGCGGCGCAGCCCGCCAAAAGCAGCAGGGACGCTAACAGCAAGGGAATACGTTTCATAGAACCCTCCTGACAAAGGTCAGTCATAGGTCAGCTCGCGGTAATTCTGGCTTCCGGCAAGCAAATCCTGCAAGGGGATGATGCCGCAGACATCGCTGATATTTTCCCACATACAGGGGTTGCCGTCATAATCAAAACCGGGGTAGCTATCGGAACGGTAGTCGTATTGAAGAAAAACCATCCCGTTTTGGATGTCCCAGATGTAAACGGGCTGGCTGCCGCGTGCATCGCAGTACATCTGCTGGGGCAGTTCGGTCAGGGTGCCGTCCGGCGCGCGGAAAAACTGATGTTCGACACGATTTTCACCGTCATAGAAATCATAGCTGAGGACCCAGCCGTCGCAAAACGACTTGACGGTGTAGGTGAGATCCTCCCCGGTGGGGAAGGCATCGGTCAACAAGGTGCTTTGCCCGGTTATCGGGTCAATGGCGGTCAGCGTACCCTGCAAGGTGTCGGGCTTGAGATAATAGCCGTCTGCAAAGAAACCATTCTTGTCGGAATATTCGGGCAGCAGGGTGTATTCCTGCGACGCAAGGTCATAGCAGGAAACGAGGGGAAAAACATCGTTTATAGCAGTTCCGTAAAAATACAGCTTCTGTTCCCCTGCCGTTGCCAAATACCAGTAGCTTGTATCTTCCAAAACGCTGCCAAGGTCAGCTAAATTCGTCAGTTCTCCGGTGGATTTGTCGGCGCGGAAAAGGAAATCCCCTTCCCCTGTAACAGGCTCGCCGGGCGCTGCATCGGGAATTTGTGCCGGGCTGCCTTCACATATAGGACCGGTTCCGATGAGCGTGGTGGATGCCACAAAATAGTAATATTGGTCATCGGCGGCAAGACAGTCGTCGGAAAGGTCAAAGTCTGCTGTGTGTGCGCTGAGTGTGAACAGGGGTGCTGCCGTGGCATCGGGTGCGTAGTGGGACAGGACTTCCCTGTCAGGCTCGCCGTCACTATTTACACGGTAGGGATGCAAAAGAACATCGCCGTCTTGGTAAAAAACGCCAGAGCCGTATGCCGGGCAGCTTTCGCTGTCGTGCTGGCAGCCGGAAATCTGGCACATACCTTGTGCCGTGGCGGTGGCATAGTCGATTTTGCGCACGCAATCCGGGTAATAGGGTGTGGATAGAGTGCGATACTGCCCGCCGTCATAGCGGTTTGTGAGCATATGCACATCCCCGGTGTTGGCAGAATTGGCGGGGGCAGCAGCCGTTTCGGCGGGGGCGGATGCCGTGCTTTGCGCGGGGGCGGTGCATCCCGCCAAAAGCAGCAGGGACGCTAACAGTAGGGAAATACGTTTCATGGAAGAACCTCCTGTTCCTGATAGAGTGCCGCAAAATCCTGCGGGGTCAGGCTTGTCAACGAAAAACTGATGCCCTCCAGTTCTGTCACCGAAAGATACAGCTGCGCTTCGGCACTGTACGCCGCCGCACCGATGGCGGGGGTGCGTCCGCGCCAGGCGGCAGGCTGCCAGTCGGCAAAGCTGTCCAGCCCAAGAACCTGCAAAAGCGTCTGCACAAAGGCATCATCCGGCGTGCAGCTGCCGAACGCCTGCGGGTCGGCGGCATAAAACCGCATCGACAGCGGCGAACCGTTTTCCAGATAATAAAACTGAAGGGTGTCGTATGCATACGGCTCATCGCGGAGAAGCTGCACAGAATAGCCCCGCAGCCCGCAGGGGGCGGTAAGACTGTGCGCGGCATCGGGACCCGCGTTGGCGGCGTTCAGGCAAAGGCGAAGCTGCGCGGCGTCCAAAAGCCCTGCCTTGTGCAGGTCTGTTAAAAAAGAGGTAAGCTGCGCAAGGTCGGCGCTGTCGGCTTCGGTTGTTGTCCAGCTGTCGGTCAGGTAGTCCCCGACGACAGGTGCGCCGAAGATATGTGCACAGTTGTACAGCGTACAGGCGGTCACATTGCTGCGCCCGGCATCGCTCAGGGTGTCGGCGGGGACGGCTTGGGAAAAATCGCGCCCCAAAAGCAGCTTGTCGCACGCGGCAAACACCCCAAAGGGCAGCACAAGCAGCGCCAGCAGCGCGGCGCAGTAGGCGGTGAATTTAGCTTTCACGGGCGGACACCTCCTTATATACAGGCACGGCGGCGGTCACGGTGGTACCCTGCCCTTCGGTGCTTGCGATGTGCAGGGTCGCGCCATGGGCGGCGGCAATGCGCGCGCAGAGCGCCAAGCCGATGCCGCTGCCCCCGGCGGCACGCGCACGGGATTTATCCACCATATAAAATGCCTCGGTTACGCGGGGCAGATCCTTGGCGGGGATGCCGCAGCCGGTGTCCGTTACCGTGAACACTGCCTGCCCATTCTGCACACAGCAACGAAGAAATACCGCACTCCCCTGCTTTTTGTGGCAGGCTTTTTGCGCGTTTAACACCAAATTGCGCAAAAGGTCGCTCCATAGGCTGGGGTCGACCTGCACGGTGCAGCCGCAGCTTTGCACGGTGGGCAGGGGCTGCGCGTCCTTGGGCAGGCTGCGCAGCACAAGGGCGAACAGCTCGGCATCGGTGACGGCTTCGGGCTGCAGGGCATCCTCGGCATCCAGACCCAGCAGAGCCAAAAGGCGGCGGCTCAACAGTTCCAGACGCTGGGTTTCGTGGTAAATGTAGGCGGCGGATTCCTGCTGCAATTCGGTGTCGCCGGGCATGGCGCGCATCAGGTCGGCGTAGCCCAGCATGGCGGTCATGGGGGTCTTGATCTCGTGCGTAAAGGCGGCGATAAAATCCTTTTGCCGCTGCACGGTATCGTCCATGGCGGCAATTTTGTCCTCGACCGCCTGTGCCATGGCGTCAAAGCTCGCGCTTAAAGCTGCCAGCTCGTCCCCTGTGGCAAGCGCCGTGCGGCGGGTGTAATCCCCCGCTGCGATCTGCCCGCTGGCGGTTTGCAGCAGCGAAAGCGGCGCAGTCAGCTTGCGGCTGAACCAAACGGCAGCGGCACTGCCCGCCGCCAACAGCAGCAGCGTAATGCCTGCCCAAAGGCGCAGCTGGGTCAGGCGGGTGGCAAACAGATAGCTGATGTCGTAAGCGCACAGCAAATCGGCGCGCTGCCCCGGCAGGTTCATGGGCTGGCTGAGTACAAGGTAATACTGCCCGCTGTCCGGCACGATGCGCCATGCGTCGGCGCCTGCAGCAGCGTATTCCTTTTGCAGGGCGGTGTTGACGGTCAGCGGCAGGTCGTTGTACACCGCCAGATTGTCGCCCGACCAAAGGCAAAGGCGGCTGTCATCCTGCGCCGAGGCAGCAAATTGGCGGGCGTAGGTCGCCAGCAGGTAGTTGCGGTCAGCGCGGGCGTTGTACCCTGTGTCCGATAGGATCAGACGTTCCAGCGCGTGAACCTCCTTGGTTTGGCGTGCCTGCAGGGCGGTGCGCGCGCCGTGCAGCGAACCGGCAAAGCTGCAGCCAATCAGCGCCAGCCCGCTGAAGGACAGCCCTGCCGTAAGCAGCAGAATGCTGCCTAAGGATAGCTTGGAGGAAAATTTCATACGGGCATCGCGCCCCCCTTTCCTGTCAAAGGTTGTTGCCCAGCAGCGTTACCGGGGTCCAGTTCTGGCTGCCTGCCAGAAAATCCTCGGCGGGGATCAGCCCGTAGATAGAGCGGCAGGTGGTAAAGGTGGAAAGCTGCCCGTCCTGCCCGGTCGTGGTGGTATCGTAATATTGGCAGCCAATCACCATCAGCAGGGTATCGCCCAAGGCGGCGACCGTATTGGGAATGCGCGGAACGCATTCGTCCTTCAGCCATGTGGGCTGGGGTTCCAGATAGCTGCCGTCGGCAAGGTTGAGCCAATATTC
>CAKTAS010000012.1:0-24225 GCA_934529095.1 uncultured Gemmiger sp.
TGCCGTTTTCAAAGGTGAACCAGTGCGCCGGGGGCAGCTTGTAGGTGCCTTTAAAAAAGGTTTCGTTCATGGCGCTGTACTGGAAGGTCAGGTAGGGGCGCAGGGCTTCGGGGTTGACCTCACGGCGGAAGCCCGGATGCTCCAGCAGGCTCTTGATCTCGCTGCCAAACAAAAGCTCGCCTGACTCGGTTTTGGTATAATAGAACGGTTTAATGCCAAAAATATCCCTTGCACCGTACATTTTGTTGGTCTTGGTGTCCCACACAACAAAGGCGAACATCCCGCGCAGCTTGGCTGCCAGCGCGGTGCCGTATTCCTCGTACCCGTGCAGGATGACCTCGGTATCACAGTGGGTGGTAAAGATATGCCCCTTGGCCTGCAGCTCGGTGCGCAGCTGCATAAAGTTGTAAATTTCGCCGTTGAACACCACCACCACGGTGCCGTCCTCGTTATACATCGGCTGCTTGCCGGCGGCAAGGTCGATGATGCTCAACCGGCGGAAGCCCAGCGCCACCGCCGTCTGCGGGGTATCACCGCTGAGGTGGTACCCCTCCATATCCGGACCGCGGTGGATGATGCGATCCGCCATTTTATGCAAGATCGCCTCGCGCTCGGCACGCAGCCCGGTAAAGCCTACAAATCCACACATAGTTTTTATCCTCTCTATGCAAGTAACACAGTTATACATTTTTATATTACCACAACTGCCCGCAAAATAAAAGCCTTATGCACAAATTTGGCAGTTTTGGGGGCAAATTCCCTATAAAACGGTATGAATTTGCCGAAATTTCATTTTGGGGGTTGCATTTCCTATCGAATTGGTATAGTATAATTCATAGAAATTCACTGGGTTATAAAACCCCGTTCACAATAAGGAGGCTTTTTCTATGAACAGCGCATTGCTGCAGGTCAAGGATTTACAGGTCACAGTGGGGGAGGAACACAAGATCCTTCTGGACGGCGTTGACCTTACGGTAAACCCCGGGGAGGTTCACGTCCTTATGGGGCATAACGGGGCGGGCAAGTCCACCCTGATGAGCGCCCTGATGGGCGACCCGCGCTACACCGTGACCCGCGGGCAGATTGTGTTCCGCGGGCAGGATGTCACCCACGAGCCTGCCGATGTCCGCGCACGGCTGGGGATGTTCCTGTCCTTCCAGACGCCGGAGGAAATTCCCGGCATCACGCTGGAAAATTTCCTGCGCACCGCCCAAGGTGCCGTGACCGGGCAGCCCGTCAAGGTGATGGCGTTCCGGCATGAATTGGCGCGGCAGATGCAGGCACTGCAGATCGACCCCGCCTACGCCGACCGCTACCTGAACGTCGGCTTCTCCGGCGGCGAAAAGAAAAAGTCCGAGATGCTGCAGCTGCTGATGCTCAAGCCCAAGCTCGCCCTGCTGGACGAAACCGATTCCGGCTTGGATGTGGACGCCGTCAAGACCGTTGCCGCCGGGGTGCGCGCCTACCACAACGCCGACAATGCGCTGCTCATCATCACCCACAACGCCAAAATTCTGGAGGAGCTGACCGTGGATTTTGTCCACGTTCTGGACGATGCCCGCATTGTGCGCACCGGCAGCGGCGCACTGGTCAACGAAATTTTGCAGGAGGGCTTTGCCTCGGTAAAGGGGGATGCCGCAAAATGAGGGCTTACGAAACCGAAAAAACCAACGTTGCCGCCGTGGACCGCAGCATCTACGACATCAAGGATGCCGCCAACGCCGCATTTGAGGTCGGCTCCGGTCTGACGCCGGAGATCGTCGAGCAGATTTCTGCCGAAAAGCACGACCCTGCCTGGATGCGGGACTTCCGCCTGCAATCCCTGCAAATCTACGACCGCACCCCCGTGCAAAACTGGGGACCGGACATCAGCGGGCTGGATATGCGCAACATCGTAACGTATGTGCGCCCCAACACCGCTATGCAAGGCAAATGGAGCGATGTTCCCGCCGACATCAAAAACACCTTTGAGCGCCTCGGCATCCCGCAGGCAGAGCGCTCGGGGCTGGCGGGCGTGGGTGCGCAGTATGATTCCGAGGTCGTCTACCACAACGTCCGCGCCGAGGTCGCCGCGCAGGGCGTTGTCTACACCGATATGGAAAGCGCCCTGCAGGGCGAATACGCCGAGCTGGTCCGTACCCATTTTATGAAGCTGGTCCCGCCCACAGACCACAAATTTGCGGCGCTGCACGGCGCTGTGTGGAGCGGCGGCAGCTTTGTGTATGTCCCGGCGGGTGTACACGTTGAAATCCCGCTGCAATCGTATTTCCGGCTCAACGCGCCCGGTGCCGGGCAGTTTGAGCATACGCTGATCATTGTGGAAAAGGGCGCCTACCTGCATTTTATCGAGGGCTGCTCCGCCCCCAAATACAACGTTGCCAACCTGCACGCCGGCTGCGTGGAAATCTACGTCGGCGAGAACGCCCGCGTGCGGTATTCGACCATTGAGAACTGGTCCAAAAATATGTACAACCTCAACACCAAACGCGCCAAGGTCGCGGCGGGCGGCACCATCGAGTGGGTGTCCGGCTCCTTCGGCTCGCACACCTCCTGCCTGTACCCCATGAGCATCCTGCAGGGCGAGGGCGCGCGGATGGAATTTACCGGCATCACCTTTGCCGGTGCCGGGCAGGAACTGGACACCGGCGCCAAGGTGGTACACGCCGCGCCGCACACCACCAGCCATATTTCCACCAAGAGTCTGGCGCGTGACGGCGGCATCTCGAACTTCCGCTCCAGCGTGGTCGTGCTGCCGAACGCCGAGGGCAGCAGATCGAGCGTCAGCTGCGAATCGCTGATGCTGGATGACCGCTCGCGCTCCGACACCATCCCCGAGATGGACATCCGCTGCGACAAGGTCGATGTCGGGCATGAGGCGAAGATCGGGCGCATCAGCGAGGACGCCGTGCTGTATCTGATGAGCCGCGGCGTCTCGGAGGAGGACGCCCGCGCACTGATCGTGGGCGGCTTTGCCGAGCCGATCGCCAAGGAACTGCCGCTGGAATACGCCGTCGAGATGAACAACCTGATTCATCTGGAAATGAAGGGCAGTATCGGCTAAGGCTGCCGCAACATAGGATTGTATAGGTGATTTTTATGAACACAACACTCAACCGCCTGCCGGTACCCACATGGAACCGACTTGGCGTGAATTTTTCCCCGGCAGCCGCCGCGCTGCCCGCCGTGCCGGACGGCGGCTGGGGCGCAGCACAGGTCGCCGAAAACCCGCTGCCTGCCGGGGTCTGCGCCGCTGCACCGGATTTTGCTGATTTTTCGGCGAGCGGCGTGGGTGCCGACGCCGATGCGTGGGTGCGCCAGAACGCAAATTTTGTGCGTCATATCGCGGTAAACGAAACCGTGTCCGCACCGCTTATCTATGAAACCACGCTGGACGCTGCCCACCCGGCAGCCGTGGAATACCTGACCGTGGATGCCGCCGCCCACACCCGCCTGACCGTTGTGCAGGTCCTGCGCGGCGATGCCGAAAACGGCGCCGCTGCCCAGCTGACCCGCATCCGGGCAGGGCAGGGTGCCGTGGTAACGCTGGTGCAGGTGCAGCTGCTGGGCAGCCGTGTCCGCCGCTGGAACGCCGTTGCCGCCGAAACCGCTCAAGGCGGCAAGGTCGAGCAGGTGCGGCTGGAGCTGGGCGGTGCGCTGACCGTGTGCGGCACACGCGCCTTTTTGCACAGCAGCCGCGCCGCGTATGAGCTGACCGCCGCCTACTACGGCAGCGGCAGGCAGCTGCTGGATTTTAACGATGTCAGCGTACACACCGCCAAGGACACCGTGTGCGAGATGCACACAGCCGGTGTGCTGACCGACGAAGCCGACAAAATCCTGCGCGGTACCGTCGATTTTCAGCGCGGTGCCGTGAACGGCATCGGTCACGAGAGCGAGGATGTGCTGCTGTTTGACCCGCGCGTGCGCAACCGCACCGCGCCGCTGATTCTCTGCGGGGAAGAACGGGTCGAGGGGCAGCACGCCGCCAGCGTGGGGCGTCTGGACGAAGCCAAGCTGTACTACCTGCGCTCGCGCGGGCTGAGCGCTGCGCAGGCGCGCCGCCTGATGGTGGACGCCCGCTTTGCCCCCGCCATCGAAAAACTGCCCGGCGAGGCGCTGCGGCAGGAGGTACGCCACTTTGTGGCAGAAAGGCTGGATGCGTATGAACCCTTGGATCGCTGATTTTCCGATTTTGGCGGCGGACGAAAACGGCAACCGCCTTGTCTATCTGGACAGCGCCGCCACCACCCAGCACCCCACCCAGGTGCTGGATGCCGTGGCAGACTACTACCGGCGCGACAACGCTAACCCCCACCGCGGTGTGTATGAGCTGGCGATGCGTGCCACCGATGCGCACGAAAATGCACGCCATACCGTGGCAAAATTCTTCAACGCACAGGATGACGAGATCGTCTTTACTCAAAATACCACCGAATCGCTCAATCTGGTCGCCTACAGCTACGGGCTGCATTTTCTGCACGCGGGGGATGAGATCGCCCTCTCGGTGGCAGAGCATCACTCCAATCTGGTGCCGTGGCAGCGGGTCGCCGCCGCTACGGGGGCAAAGCTCGTGTATCTGTACCCCGACGAGGGCGGGCACCTGACCGAGCAGGAACTGGACAAAAAAATCACCGACCGCACAAAGCTTGTCGCTGTGGCGATGGTTTCCAACGTGCTGGGGCTGCGCGCCCCCGTGGAAAGCATCGTGCGTCGCGCCCACGCCGTGGGGGCGGTGGTCGTGCTGGACTGCGCCCAAAGCGCACCGCACGTTCCCGTGGACGTCAAGGCGCTGGATGTGGATTTTGCCGCCTGCTCCGCCCACAAGCTGTACGCGCCCATGGGCGTGGGTGCGCTGTACGCCAAGCGCGCGCTTTTGGACAAAATGCCCCCGTTTTTAAGCGGCGGCGATATGATTGCCGCCGTACATGAGCAGACCGCCACCTACGCCGAGGGACCGCGCAAGTTTGAGGCGGGCACCCGCAACGTGGGCGGCGAGGTCGGCTTTGCCGCCGCGCTGGACTATATGACCGCCATCGGCTGGCAGACCCTGCAGCAACACGAACACGCCCTGCTCAAACAAATGCTGGACGGTATGCGCGCCATGCCGTGGCTGACCGTCTACGGCGAGCCGACAGCGGATGGTCGCTGCGGCGTGGTCAGCTTCAATGTGCAGGACGTACACCCCCACGACGTCGCCACCATTCTGGATGCCGGCGGCGTGGCGGTTCGCGCGGGGCATCACTGCGCCCAGCCGCTTATGGAACACCTCGGCATCGGCAGCTGCTGCCGCGCCAGCGTTGCCCTGTACAACACCCCGCAGGACATCGACGCCCTGCTGCAAAATCTGGAAAACGTCAGAAAGGTGATGGGCTTGTGAACCTGAACGAACTGTACACCCAAATTATAACCGAAAACAGCCGCAGCACCGCCAACCGCCACCCCGTGGCGGGGGCAACCCACAGCTTGGAGGGGGTCAACCCCAGCTGCGGCGATGACATCACCCTGCAATTGCGCATTGCCGACGGCGTCATTCAGGACGCAGGGTTTATCGGCAGCGGCTGCGCCATCTCGCAGGCATCGGCATCGCTGATGATCGACCTTGTCAAGGGGCGCAAGGTGACCGACGCCAAGCGGCTGATCGGGCTGTATTTCCAAATGATCAAAGGCAAAATCACCCCGCAGGAGCTTGACGAGTTGGAGGATGCCGCCGCCTTGCAAGGCATCGCCCATGTACCTGCCCGCGTAAAATGCGCCGTGTTGGCATGGCACACCTTGGAGGAGGTTCTGGACAAAGCCTCCTGACAGCGCAAAAAGCAGCCGTGTCGGCAAAGCCGACACGGCTGCTTTTGTTCTTCCTATTTTAAAAATAGCACTTGATCTGGAAACGATCCGCCTGCTTGTTTTCCTGCACGACCAGCTTTTCGTGGTTGAAATCGAACTTCACCGCCTTGCAGTCCTCCAGATTGCGGGTCAAGCGCAGCAGCTGATCCACCCGCTTTTCCTCGTCCTTGGTGTAGAACAGGTAGCTGGCACCCTGTCTGCGGGCGCGCCCGGTACGACCGATGCGGTGGGTGTAATGCTCGTTTTCGTCGGGTACGTCGTAGTTGATAACCGCGTCCACATCCGAAACATCAATGCCGCGCGCCGCCACGTCGGTGGCGACCAGCACGTCGATCTCGCCCGCCTTAAAGCGGGTCATAATGCGGTTGCGCTCTGCCTGCGACAAATCGCCGTGCAGGCAGTCCACATTAAAGTTCAGCCGTGCCAACTGGTTGGCAAGCATCCCGGTGTTGTACTTGGTGTTGCAGAAGATCATCACCCGCTTGTACCCTTCGCTGATAATGATCTGCGCGGCGTCCGCCAGCTTGTCGCGCCCAGTGGTCAGCAGCTTGTATTGGGCAATTTTGGGGCTGGAATCCTCCACGGGCTGCACGCTGACCTCGGCGGCGTTGTGCTGGTACAGCCAGCCGATGTCCAGCACCTCGCGGCTGATGGTGGCAGAGAACATCGACAGGCTCTTGCGGTGCTTCATCAAATCAATGATGTGGCGCACATCCTTGTAAAAGCCCATATTCAGCATCTCGTCCGCCTCATCCAGCACAACGGTTTCCACGTCGGAAACATCAATGGCGTGGTGGCGGTAGTGGTCCATCAACCGCCCCGGCGTAGCAACCACGATATGGCAGCCCGCCTTCAGCTGGCGCTGTTGCTTTTCCAGCCCGGCGCCGCCGTACACGCAGACGATTTTAATTTCCGGGCGGTACTGCGCCAGATTTTGCAGATCCTGCGCGATCTGCTGCGCCAGCTCGCGGGTGGGGCTAAGCACCACCGCCTGCGGCTTGCAGACGGTCGGGTCCACCTTGGACAAAATGGGGATGCCGAACGCCACCGTCTTGCCGGTGCCGGTGGGTGCCTTGGCGATCATATCATGCCCCGCCAACATCAGCGGGATCGCCTTTTCCTGAATTTCCGTCATTTCGGTAAAGCCCATGGTCTGGGTGGCGCGGATAATTTCCGGCGCGACGCCGGTAAGCTGGGTAAACTGCATAGGTTGTAACTGCCTTTCCGTCAAATTTGTGCATTTACAGTCATTATATCAGCATTTTTTGCTTTCTGCAAGACGCAAAAATCCCCGCCCTGTGGCGGGCGGGGACAAAGCGGTTTATTTTTTGGTGGCACGGCGTGCCGATTTGCCGCCGGTCTTTTTGGCGGTCTGGGTGCGGGTGGATTTTACCGGGGCTTTGCGGGGGGCTTTCGGCGCGGGATCGATCTCCTTCAGCAGGCGTTCCGGTACAGGCTCCAGCCGCCATTGTTGGTTTTCGCCAAAGACGTCCTGCCAGATCTGCGCCTGCGTGCCGTTTTCCACACGCATACCCACCAGGTCGATGACTTTGTCTGCCAGCACGTTGCGCAGCTTGACCTTGCCGCCGCCGACCTCCACGACCTGCCAGCGCTGCCCGGCACCGGTGGTGCTGCTCCACTGATGTACCCAAGTGCCGTTGACTACGCCGGACATAGCAAGGTCCATGACCTTGCCGGTAAAGCGGTTGCGGATGCGGTATTCGCCCTCACCGGCTTCCTCAAAGCTCCACTGCTGCCAAGGCTGACCCTCATAGCTCCACAGCTGTACGGACGCGCCGTTCTCGGTATTGAAATCTGCCACTTCCAGCACGCGACCATTGGCGGCGGCGATGGTATAGAATGCCTCCGGGCGGATAACAGTCTGGGCGGATTTTTTCATAACGGGTTCCTCCTTTGCGGAATCGGCAGCCTGCCGTTCCGTTTTTCTTATTATAGCACGTTTCCGCCGCGCGGTTTTGCCAAATTTTCGCCGCCGTTTTTGGAGGATTCGCCAAGATTACCCCTGCATTTTCTCCGCCAGTATCGGCAAAAATTCCTCGGTGCGGTTCGGCATCTCGCCAAACCACAGCGCACTCATCACAGTGTCGCCCTTGACCAGAATCACCTGCTCAAACACACCCTCGTTGTCGTAGGCGTAGGCGGCATCGACCCCCGCGGGGCAGGGGATCACCACCGGGTCGGGCGCCGAATCCTTCTTGAGGTCGTGCAGCTCTGCCGCAAGGCGCTGCGCCATCCACGGGGCAGCCGTTTGGTAATAATCCACATACAGGTGGCAGGGTGCGGTGCCAATGTAAGCGTCCTCGTCATAGTGCAGGATGCGGGGTGCCAGCACACTGCCTTGCGCGGTCAGGCTGGTCTTTTCCTGTACCGTGTCGCTGCCTGTCAGGTCGGTCAGCGTGGCAAAGGGCAAAGCACCGTACTCGTCCGCCGAAATTTCTGCCGGCTCGCCCCAGCCTGCCGCCACCGCCACCATACCGACAACCAAAACCAGCGCGCCCAGCACGCTTGCGCGGTAGCGCACTGCCTCGGCGCGCCACGGCTTATTGTGGTCAAGGGGGATTCCCTGCTTCAGCTGCCGGGTCATTCTGCGCAGGTTCAGCCAACCGCTGACGCCGTACAGCAGGTAGTCAGCAAAAAGCAGCGCGGCAAGCAGCACCGTACCCGGTGCTTTGACCAGTGTACCCAGCCAGAAAAAGCCGCCCCGCATCCCCATATTCATCGCTATCATGGCGGCATTCAGCAGCACCACCATGGCAGTGATGCCCGCATCCCGCCGCACCATTTTTAGGCTCAGCGCCTGTACGGCGGGGTCGGTGTCCAGCTCGGGCGCGGCAGGGTCGCTGCAAAGGTAGACAAACAGTTCCCCGCGTGCGGCAACAAACTGCCACCCCTCGCCGGAAAACAGTTCCTGCCGCTCCGGGTCGGGGGCTTCGGGCGGGTTTTCCAACAAATTTCCCTCCAGCCGCGCCGCCGTAATGCGGTAGCGCACCTTGGCAGGCTCTGCGCGGCGGAAACGGGCAAACACGCTGCCCCACCGGGTGAGAAACAGCCCCTTGGCTGCCTGCTCCTGCAGCCAGCTTTCCATACGCTCCACATCATAAAAATGGCAGGGCAGGGGACGCCATACAACGTTGTCACGCATCTTCGTTCACTCCTTTGGTTGTCAGCTCCGCAGGGGAAAGCACCTCTGCCGCGTCTGCGTTTTGCAGGCACCGCAGCAGGCGGCTGCGCTCCCCTTGGTAGGCGGCTTTTCCGGCGGCAGTCAGGCGGTAGTAGCGCTTGCAGCCCACCGTACCTGCCTGTGTCAAAAAGCCTTCTTTTTCAAATTTCGCCAGCAGGGTATACAGGGTGGCAGGTCCCAGCCGCACCGCACCGCCCGAAATTTCCGCCGCAAAGGCGGTAATTTCGGTGCCGCAGGCGTCGCCGCGGGTCAATGCCATCAGGGTATAGAACATAGCCTCGGTCAGATTTTCCAGTGCTTGCTTGGGCATCTTGGCTCACCTCGTATAACGATATCGTCTAATGATATTGTATTACGATATCTCTGTTTTGTCAATAAAAAAATCCCCGCTTTTTCAAAAAAGCGGGGAACAGTCTGTCGAAAAAGAAAATTTTCCAACCATTTTCATCGGCGGACATGTGCCGACGATGAAAATACCTCCAGAGCATAAAATCGCGTTCGAGTCGCCGTCAGGCATGAGAACGTGATTTTTTGCGACAGGGTGAATCCAAAGGAGGGGTGCAGGAGCGTGGCGCAGCCACACCGCGACGAACCCCTTCTTTGACGAAAAATTTACCGCACCACAATGGCTTTGGCAACACGGTCGGCGGCGTCCTGCCCGTTCAGGCGGGCAGCCAGCGCCAGCGCAAAGGGGATCGCCGCGCCCAGCGCGTCACCGGTAATGATGTTGCCGTCCTCGGTGACCTGCTCGCCGGTGTAGGTCGCCCCGGCGGCGGTCAGCGGCGCGTCCATACCGGGGTAGACGGTGGCGCGCTTGCCTTTCAGCACGCCGAAATCCGCCAGCACGGTGGGGGCGGCGCAGATGGCAGCAATGCACTTGCCCTTGGCGGCAAAGTCCTGCACGATGCGGCGCACAACGTTGTCGGCTTTCAGGTTGTCCACACCGGGGATGCCGCCCGGCAGCACACAGGCGTCATAGGCGTCCGTCAACACTTCCTCTGTCAGGGCGTCCGCCACCACCGTAATGCCGCGCGCACTGGTCACGGCTTTGCTGCCGCCCACTGCCGCAATGGTCACTTCCACCCCGGCGCGGCGCAGAATGTCCACGCACAAAAGACCCTCGCACTCCTCCAGACCGGGAGCAAAAAATACCAACGCTTTTGCCATAGTAACGCCTCCTAAACCATCAATCCAATTTCAGATCGCCGTCCTTGATGTAACCCTTTTTGCGCATAAACTCGCAGAAAATCACGCTCAGCACGGCGGGCAGAACAAAGCAGATCAGCACAAGACCCAGCCAGTCAAAGGCGGTCACAGCCTTGCCGGACTCGACCCAGCCGGTGTACACGCCGATCTGACCCACCAGACCGCAGGTTCCCATACCGCTGGACACGGCAGGACCGTTCATCTCCAAGCGGAACAGGCAGGTCGCAATGGGACCGGTCACGGCAGCCGCCAGCGTCGGGGGAATCCAGATGCGGGGGTTGCGGATGATGTTGGGCATCTGCAGCATACTGGTACCCAAACCCTGGCTGACCAGACCGCCGACGCCGTTTTCACGGTAGCTCATCACGGCAAAGCCGATCATCTGGGCGCAGCAGCCTGCCACGGCAGCACCGCCCGCCAAGCCGGTCAAGCCCAGCGCGGCGCAGATGGCAGCGCTGGAGATGGGCAGCGTCAGCGCAACGCCCACCAGAACAGACACCACAATGCCCATCAGCAGGGGCTGCAGCTCGGTAGCCCACATAATGACACTGCCCACGGCGCTGGCTGCCTTGCCGATGGCAGGGGCAAACAGCACGCTCAGACCGGTGCCGACCAGAATGGTAACGGCGGGGGTGACCAGAATATCGACCTTCGTTTCCTTGCTGACCAGCTTGCCCGTCTCGGCGGCAACAATGGCAATCAGGTACACAGCCAAGGGACCGCCTGCACCGCCCAGCTCATTGGCGGCGCCGCCCACGGCAATCAGGCTGAACAGCACCAGCTGCGGTGCGTGCAGCGCATAGCCGATGCTGGCAGCCATCGCGGGACCTGCCACGGCGGCGGCGTAAGTGCCGGCGGTGACCAGGAACGCAAGCCCCAGCTGCTGACCCAGCGTCTTGATAATGGTGCCGATCAGCAGGCTGGCAAACAGCCCCTGCGCCATGGCACCCATGGCATCAATGCCATAGCGGTGTGCGGAAACCACAACGTCCTTGCGTTGTAAGAAACTCTTAAAATTTTCCATACGGTTTTCCTCTTTCCGAACCCTTTTGGCGGGTCCATTGCCTGTAATTGTAACACGGAGCCGCAGAAAAGACAAGCCAAGGGCATTGAAAAAAGCCCGCGGATGCGTTAAAATAATATGGTCATATTGTACATATTATAAAGGAGTTCCTATGGATGATCGTTCTGTTCCGCTGCGCACCCGGTTTTGGGGCGGGCTGTGCTATGTCAGCGTTTTGATTTTGCTGCCCGCCTGTGTACAGGCACGCAAGGATGATTTTGTAAAGTTTCATTTGAATCAAGGCTTGGTGCTGCTGGCGCTTGCGACCGTCTGCGGGGCAATCTCGCAGCTGCCCTATTGCGGGGAGTTGGGTCTGACATTGACCCTGCTGGCAGACGCCCTGTCGCTGGTGGGGCTGGTGCAGGCACTGCGCGGGTATAAAACCCCGCTGCCGCTGGTATCCCGCATCACCAAAAAATTTCACCCGTTTGGGTAAAGAAAAAGCCGCATCCCGCTTTGCCGTGGGATGCGATTTTTCGTAGATACGTCTTTTTAGGTCACTCGGTTTTCAGGTGATACGGCGCAAAGGCGTTGCCGCCGTCCGGCACCGCCGTGACGGCGGTGCCGGTTTGCTCCTGCAGATAGCTGCACAGGGCGTCAATGCCGTGGTAATCCACATACACATCGCTGCGGTCAACGGCATCCCGCATGGGGTTAGCCATACCGTAGTTTTTCAGCGTTTGCAGATACTGCGGCGTTCCGTTGTACCACCCGCCCTGCATCACAATGTTGGAGAAAAATCCCTTTTCCCGCGGGTGCCAGACAAGGTAGCCGTTGATTTCCGTCGTCTTTTCACTGGACAGCAGGTACAAATGCTCCTTGTCGGCGGTCATGGCTGTCAGGTATTCTTCCTCACCTTGTGCCAGCTGCTGCAGAGCCTGCCTGCTCGCTGTCAGACCGTGACAGGTCGGCACAGCGACGACCAGCATTGCCGCCGCTGCCGCCGCAAGTGCCAGCGTACAGCGCCTCTCGACCAGCATTTTTTTTCTGTTCCCGTTGGCAAGGGTCGCCATAGCAAACACCACCGAATCCATCACAAGCGGCATCTCGACCCATTCGGGCAGGCGGTTGACATAGCACAGCAGCAGCAGCTCTGCCGCGGTCACGCCCAGCGTACACAGCACGCCGCCGGGTTGTCTGCTTGTCGCCGCAAGCCCAAGGCACAAAAGCAGCATCACCACTGCCCCCCGGTTGTGCGGGCTGCCGCCCAGCGCCCGGATATGCCCGCCCAGCGCCCGGACTGCGCCCATCAGGTCGTAACCCGGGATATGGTCGCTGATTTCCTGCAGCCTTTGCGCCGTGAAATTCTCAGGGTCATAAAAGTCCCAGCGTAAAAGCTGGGTATACTCCGCATCGGTGACGCCGATGTCGGTCAGCGTGTTTTCCTCGCCCAGGAAATTGCACTTAAAATCACTGAACTCCGTGCGGGCTGCATTGTAGGGCAGGTAGCTTGCCCAGTCAGGGTCGGTCTGGTAGGCTGCGCGGTCAACCAGCTTTGCCCCAAACACCAGGCAAAACATAGCCGCCGCCACAGCCACCGCCCGCTTTTTGGCAGGCTTATCCAATCGTATAAACCCCTGCAGCAAAGCCCATGCCGACAAGCCCCCCACGGCAAAAAACATATCAAACCGCAGCATGGCGCCCAGCAGCACCAGCGCCAGCCCCAACAGGTTGGCGCTGCTTTTTTTGCCCAGATTTTCCAGCAGGACCACCAGACCCGCGCACAGCGCCAGCGCCGCCGTCTGGGTGTACTGGATGCGGAACAGCACGTTTGCCCCAAACGCAGCCATCACCGCCGCCGCCAGCACCGCGCCGCGCAGACGACCCAAATGCCGTATGCCGTAGTAGGTCAGCACTGCCGTGCTTGCATACAGCACCCCCACCTGCGAAAGCGCAAACCAGTTCAGGCTGTCGTTCAGGCATTGCAGCCCCCGCAGCAGCCAACCGTACAGAAGATTCACATACACCAAATGCACACGGTCCGACCCGTAGGCGCCAAAAGCAATGTTGGAAAGTATCGCGTCATCGTTGGTTCTGTACCAAACACCCCAAATGCCGATGAGCAACGCAAAAAACACGGCGGTTAAAGCACCGCTCAGGACGGCATCCTGTTTTTGTTCTTTTGTCATTTTTGACCACACAGTCCGCAAATACAGCAACACCGCGGTGTGGGTCACATCGCGGCGTTGCGTCAAAGCAATTTTCTGTTTTTTACTGCACCATCATATCGGCAGCCTTGTACAGGTCGCCGCAGCTCATGCAGACCACAAGATCCCCCTTGCGGGCATTCTGCTTCACCCAGTCGGCAGCACCCTGCAAGCCGTCCACAACCACGCTGCCCGGCAGCTCGGCTGCCAGTGCCTCGCTTTTGATGCTGCCGTCGTCGCTCTCGCGCCCGCCCATCACGGGCAGCAGCACGACCTGGTCAGCTTCCTTCAGCACCTTGACAAAGTCGTTTTTCAGCATCTTGGTGCGGCTGTAGGTAAACGGCTGATGCACCGCCACAACGCGGTCATAGCCCATCTCCTTGGCGGTGGCAAGGGTGGCTGCCATCTCGGTGGGGTGGTGGGCGTAATCGTCCACGATCACCGCGCCGTTGCACTCGCCCTTGATTTCAAAGCGGCGTCCGGTGCCGTGAAACTCCTTGGCGGCGCGCACGGCGTCCTCGGGCTTTAAGCCCAGCGGGCGCACGCAGCAGCACATCGCCAGTGCGTTATAAATGTTGTGGTAACCGGGTACGCCCAGCTCGATATGGGCAAAAAATTCGCCCAGCTCGGTCACGTCAAAGGCATAAAAACCGGGCTTATACTCCACAATATTGACAGCGCGGAAACGTGCCTCCTCGCGGATGCCGAAACTCAGCACCGGGCGGTCAATGGTGTTGACCACGTCCACCGTGTTGCGGTCGTCCATATTAAAGACCACCGTGCGGGACAGCAGGGCAAACTTCTGGAACGCCAGCTTCAGCTGCCCCATCGTGCCGTAGTATTCCAGATGGTCGTTGTCAATGTTCAAAATCACGCCGACGGCGCTGGTCAGATGCAGGAAGGTTTCGTGGTACTCGCACGCTTCGATCACCGCGCTGCTGCCGCTGCCGGTCTTGCCGTAACCGCCGATCAACGGCAGCTTGCCGCCGATGACGGCTGCCGGGTCCTTGCCCGCCAGCTCCAGCATGGTGGTGATCATCCCGCTGGTGGTCGTCTTGCCGTGGGTGCCTGCCACGCTGACGGTCTGGCTGTAGGCGCGGCTGACATAGCCCAGCAGCACGCTGCGCTCCACCGTCTTGATACCGCGCTCACGGGCGGACTTCAGTTCGGGGTTTTCGTCGTGGATGGCGGCGCTGTACACGACCAGATCGGGGTTGCCCAAGTTGGCGGCATCGTGACCGATATGCACCGTCACACCCAAGGCACGCTCTGCCTCGGTGTTGTGGGTTTCCTCCACGTCCGAGCCGGTGATAGCGATGCCGCGGCTGTGCAGGATCTGGATCAGGGGATAGGTACCGGAACCGCCGCAGCCGATAAAATGCACGGTTTTTACGCCGTCCAGCAAGGCGGAATCAAACATAGGATACATCATTGGGACGTCACCTCAAAAAATCCGCGCCCGGTTGGGGCGCAGTTATAATTTTTCACAGTAGATTTACATTATTATAATATTTTTTTTCGATAAAATAAACACTTTCTCTGAATTTTTGGTATAATGACAGAAAAGGGACGGTATTTCTTGACAGTTTGCACATTCGGATGGGCGATTGTATGACTTCTTGTCCGCCGTCCAGCGTCAAAGTCCGATAAACAGGAGGGTAAAATGGCAAAAATCATCTGGGGCATTGACCCGTTGGCAGCCAGCCGCATCCACCAGCCGGAGGGGGAGTGTCCGCTTTCCGCCGCCGATTTGGCGCGTTTGGGCATCCCCGCGCGCAAATGCCCGCGCGTGCGGCAGGAGCTGGCACGCCTTGCCGCCGAGTTCGACAAACCCACGCTGGAAAAGCTCGCCGTGCAGATCGCCCGGCGGCTGTGGTAGGGAAATCTTTAATTCCTATATACCGATGGGAATTTGTTCTTGTGCTTTCGGGCGCAACGTGGTATAGTATGATTTGTTAGAATTTTTGTAAGGAGCATCCCTATGCTGGAATTACGTCACGTCGGCTTTGAAACTGCCGACAATAAAGAGATCCTGCACGATGTCAGCCTGACCGTGCAGGAGCGCTTTGTCGCTGTCACCGGACCCAACGGCGGCGGCAAATCCACGCTGGCGAAGGTCATTGCCGGCATTTATCAGCCCACCTCCGGTCAGATTTTGCTGGACGGCGTGGATATCACCCATATGTCCATCACCGAGCGCGCCAACCTTGGTTTAAGCTATGCTTTTCAGCAGCCCGTGCGCTTCAAGGGGCTGCGCGTCAAGGATCTGCTCAGCCTTGCCGCCGGCAAGGATACCGACGTCAATCAGGCGTGCAGCTATCTGAGCGAGGTCGGTCTGTGTGCGCGCGACTATGTGGACCGCGAGCTGAACGACAGCCTGTCCGGCGGTGAGTTAAAGCGCATCGAAATTGCCATGGTCTTGGCGCGCGGCACCAAACTGTCCATTTTTGACGAGCCGGAAGCGGGCATTGATTTGTGGAGCTTCCAGAATCTGATCCGCGTATTTGAAAAAATGTACGAGCAGACGCGCGGCAGCATCCTGATCATCAGCCATCAGGAGCGTATCCTGAACATTGCCGACAAGATCGTCGTCATCAAAAACGGTCAGGTCGAAAAGGTCGGCGCCCGCGCCGACATCCTGCCCGCCCTGCTGGGCAGTGCCGATGCGGCCAATCCTGCCTGCAGTGTGCTGGCAGACAAAGTGGAAGGGGTGCGCAAATGATCGACGCGATTGAACAAAACCTGCTGCGGGAGGTCGCCGACCTCGACAGCCTGCCGGTCGGCGCTTACAACATCCGCGCCAACGGCGAGCTGGCAGGGCGCAACACCACCGCCAACATTGACATTGTAACCAAGCAGGACAAGCCCGGCATTGATATTTTTATCCGCCCATTCACCAAGAACGAGAGCGTACACATTCCCGTCATCCTCAGCCAGACCGGGCTGAAGGATCTGGTCTACAACGACTTCCACATCGGGGAGGGCGCCGACGTCACCATCATTGCCGGCTGCGGCATCCACAACTGCGGCGGCGGCGATGCCCAGCACGACGGCATCCACACCTTCTACCTTGCCAAAAACGCCAAGCTACGCTATGTCGAAAAGCATTACGGCGAGGGCGACGGGCGCGGCAAGCAGGTGATGAACCCCACCACCGTTGTGCATCTGGCGGAGGGCGCCCAGATGGAGATGGAAACCGTGCAGATCGCCGGCATTGACGATACCATCCGCAACACCAGCGGCGATCTGGCGCAGGATGCAAGCCTTGTCATCCACGAAAAAATTATGACCACCGGCAGCCAGCGTGCCGTGACTAACTTTGACGTTGCGCTGAACGGCGACAACTGCTCTGCCAATGTGGTGTCCCGCAGCGTTGCCAAGGACAACAGCGTGCAGGAGTTCAACAGCCACATCAACGGCAACTGCGCCTGCGCCGGTCACAGCGAGTGCGACGCCATCATTATGGATCACGCCTCGGTCATTGCCAACCCCGGCTTGGTCGCCAACAATGTGGACGCCAGCCTGATCCACGAGGCAGCCATCGGCAAAATTGCCGGCGAGCAGCTGGTCAAGCTGATGACCTTGGGTCTTACCGAAAAAGAGGCGGAGGATCAGATCGTCAACGGCTTCCTGAAATAAGAATCTATACAAAAATTCCCGCTTTGCGTGGCAAAGCGGGAATTTTGTATTCTTCGGTTTATTCTTCGGTTTCCGCTTCCGTTGCGGGGGGCAGGTCGTTGCCCTCGCTGTCAATGCCGCGTCGCGCCAGCAGAACGTGTACCAGCTCTTGCATCAAGCCGTACAGCGTGGCAAACACCGGCACACCGATGACCATACCGACCAGCCCGAACAAATCGCCGCCCACAATGATGGAGAACAGCACCCACAGCGCCGAAATGCCGATGGACTGCCCCAAAATCTTGGGACCGATAAAGTTGCCGTCAAACTGCTGGATGACCAGAATCAGAATAACAAAGACAAACGCCTGCACGGGGTCCACCAGCAGCAGGATAAAGATGCTGGGCACCGCGCCGATAAAGGGACCAAACACCGGGATAATGTTCGTAATACCGATAAATACGCTGATCAGCATCGCGTAGTCCAGCCGCAGGATGTTCATTGCCACAAAGGTAATGGCACCGATAATGGCAGAGTCGATGATCTTGCCCACAAAGAAGCCGGTGAAGTTGGCGTTGGCGTAGCTGCAGATGCGCAGCACGTTGGCTGCCATCTTTTTGGGGAAAAACGCGTGTGCCAGCGTGCGCAGCTGGTGCAGCAGGTGGTCACGATCCGCCAGCATATAGGCGCTGGCGGCAACGGCGGTAAAGATGCCCACAAAGTTGGACGCCACACTGCCGATGGAGGAAAGGATCTGCGGCATGGCATCGGTCGCCAGCTTGCTGATTTTGTTGACCAGCGTGGCGGTATCGCTCAGGGTCTGGATGGCTTTGTCCAGATTGACCGCGTAGGTTTCCTGAATGTACAGCAAGGTGTCCTTGGCGTTGGCAGCATAGGTCGAGAAGTTATTGAACAGCATCACCACGCTGCTTACGATCTGGGGGATAACCATCCACGCCAGCAAAAACAGCACCAGCACTGCCACGGCGTAGGCAAGCAAAATTGCCACCCAGCGGAATTTTTTACTATTTTTGAGCAGCTTATCCTCAAAGAAATTTACAATGGGGTTCAGCACATAGGCAATGACCACGCCCCCGGCAAAGGGCGACAGGATATTCAAAAATTTGCGCATACCGCCCACAAAATAGCCGAGGTTGTTCAAAAGCATATAAAATGCGATGCTGGCAAAAACCAGACACATCCATTCCAGCATCGTGTCCGGCTTTTTGTGCAAAAAATTCTTGCTCACGCTTCATGACTCCTTTTTTGTATTATTTCTATTGTACCGCTTTCTGCGCGGGGGAACAAGTGCCGATTTCAAGAATTTACAGAACTTTTACGGTTGCACGGCAGCGGCAAAGGGTGTACACTGAATAGAACGATTTATCTTTCGCAAGGAGTTCAAATTTTATGAAAATTCTGGTCAGCGCCTGTCTTTTGGGCGTCCAATGCAAATATTCCGGCGGCAGCAACCTCACGCAGGGCTTGGCGGAAGCGCTGCAAACGGCGGGACACAGCCTTGTACCCGTCTGCCCCGAGGTATACGGCGGGTTGCCCACGCCCCGCACCCCCGCCGAGCGGGTAGGGGAAAGGTTTCTGGCAAAGGACGGGCGCGATGTGACCGCCGAATACCAGAAAGGTGCTGCCGCGGCGGTACAGCTGGCACAGCTGACCGGCTGCACCGCCGCCGTGCTGAAAGCCAACAGCCCCAGCTGCGGCTGCGGCAGCATTTATGACGGCACCTTTACCGGGCGCAAAATCCCCGGCAGCGGTGTCGCCGCCGAAGCCCTGCAGGCAGCCGGGCTGGCAATTTACAACGAGGAAACGTATACCGAGCTGCTGTAAGCCTCTGCGGGACATACCGCATAATGGGAAGATTGCGCACCTTCGGTAGGTTTGTAGGGAACGGTCTTGACCGTTCCGTGCGGTTTACCCGGTAAGTCGATTTGTCGGTGTGGCTGCAACGGGCGGCATATATGCCGCCCCTACAAGCCAAACCATTATATTCATTATAGTATATGGTCGCGGGCGGGGCGTGCCCCGCCCCTACTAATCCATTGCTAGTAGGGGCGAGCATTGCTCGCCCGTGCCCGTTTGCCCTGTAAGAAAACCAGCCCGGAAAACGCAACGCTGCGTCAAGTTGGCGGGCGACCAATGGTCGCCCCTACACATCTCATAGACCAAGAATGTGAATTTTTAATAAACCAGCGCCCCTGCGGGACATCCCGCAGGGGCGCTGGTTATACGGTTCAATGGTTCTTGTAATAATTGATCAGGCAGCCGTCCGCCAGAATCTGCCGCTCGGCGTCGGTCATTGCGCCCAGCCGCACCGCAAAGGGTAGCAGGCGTCCGTCCGGCTTGACCGCCACGGCGGACAGCTGCTCCGCTGCCGTCAGCAGCGCCTTGCGCACGCCGGGCAAAAAGACGTAATCGCCCTTGGCAAGCACGTCGGGGGTATCGGTCACAAAGGGCAGCATACCCCAGTTGATGCAGTTGGAGCGGTAGCGCTTGGTCGCGTACTCGGCGGCGATATTCGCCGCGCCGCCCAGCACACGCTGGCAGCTGGCGGCCTGCTCACGGGCAGAGCCGTCGCCGGGCTTGTTGGCATAAATTGTCGAGCCTACGTTGGTATTTTTAACATCCACGGCATAGCCGCCCTTTTGCAATGCCTCGTACACCGTCTGCAATTCGGCAGGCACAGCCCCCTTGCGGCGCTCGGCATCCAGCGCCTGCACCGCCTTGGCGGCGGGTACATAGTCGGGGTCCTTGCGGGACAGCGTGAATTCCGCCAGCCGCAGCGGGTTGGAACGGAAGGACGACGTTTCGCCGGAGGGGATCAATTCATCCGTCGTCGTCACAGGGTCGGTGATGTAGCTGACTACCTTGACCAGCAGGTCCTCGCTCAACGCAGGCTGGGCGGGCCAGTCCTTGATGTTGGGACCAAAGCGCAGGGCGTAGTCCGGCTCCGGCTTGCCCCAGCCGTTGTAGACGCGCTTTTCGTACACGGAGGCGTCAAAATGGTAGGCGGGCAGGGCGGGTTCGCTGTCGCAGACCTCGCTGGCGGCGGTCAGGTAGCCGCCGTTGGCAGCCGTGGCGGCAATGGAGCGGGCGTCCATCAGCGCCACCGCGCTGATCTGCCCCTCGCCGGGCTTGGAGCCTTCGCGGTTGGGGAAGTTGCGGGTCGTGTGCCGGATGGACAACTCGCCGTTGGCGGGGGTGTCGCCCGCGCCGAAGCAGGGACCGCAGAAGCACTCGCGGAAGATGCCGCCCGCCGATACAATATCCGCCACCGCGCCGTTTTTGACCAGTTCCAGATAGGTCGGCATACTGTCGGGGTAGACGCTCAGCTTAAAGGCGCCGTTGCCGCAGCTGCGCCCCTTGACAAGCTCTGCCACGGCGCAGATGTTTTCAAACGTGCCGCCGCTGCAGCCCGCCACAATGCCCTGATCCACATAGATGCGCCCATCGGGGCAGATCTTGCTCAACAGATCCATCTGCACCTTGCCGCCCAGCTGGCGGTTTGCCTGCTGCTCGATCTCGTGCAGGATATCCTTGGCGTTCGCCTTTACTTCGCGGATGGGGTAGGCGTAGCTGGGGTGCATCGGCAGCGCGATCATACATTCCACCGTTGAAAGATCCAGCTCAATGCAGCCGTCATAGTACGCGCCCTCGGCGGGCTTCAGCTCCTTGTACGCTTCGGGGCGTCCGTGCTGCGCAAAGTACTGCTTCGTCACCTCGTCCGTCTGCCAGACCGAACTCCAGCAGGTGGTTTCGGTCGTCATAACGTCAATTCCGTTGCGGTAATCGGCGCTCAAATTGGCAACGCCGGGTCCGATGAACTCCATCACCTTGTTTTTGACATAGCCGTTGGCATAGGTGGCACCCACCAGCGCCAGCGCCACGTCATGCGGACCCACGCCGGGGTTGGGCTTGCCGGTCAGATAGACCGCCACCACGCCGGGGTAGGTCATATCGTAGGTGCGCCCGACCAGCTGCTTGGCAAGCTCGCCGCCGCCTTCGCCCACCGCCAGCGTACCCAGTGCGCCGTAGCGGGTGTGGGAATCCGAACCCAAAATCATCCGCCCGCAGCCGGACATCATCTCGCGGTTGTAGCTGTGGATGACCGCCATATTCGGCGGCACATAAATGCCGCCGTACTTGTGCGCGGCGGACAGCGCAAAGCGGTGGTCGTCCTCGTTGATGGTGCCGCCCACGGCGCACAGGCTGTTGTGGCAGTTGGTCATCACATAGGGCAGGGGAAAGCGCTCCATACCGGAGGCGCGCGCCGTCTGGATAATGCCCACATAGGTGATGTCGTGGCTGGTCATCGAGTCATATTTCAGCCGCAGTTCCTGCATGGAATCGGCGGTGTTATGTGCTTTTAATATGCCATACGCGATGGTGCCGCAGCGCCCGGCTTCGGCACTGCCGCCGGCGGGGGGCGCTGTCTGCACCTTGCCGTTTTGATAGTAAACGCCCGTTTCGTGCAATTTCATAGCCTTGCTCCTTTGTTACAGCCGCCGGATCAGCGCCGCGGTAAATGCCTTGGTGCCGGCGGTGCCGCCCACGTCCGCCGTAACGACCTTGCCCTCGGCGGTCTGCTCCAAAATGGCGCGGTTCAGCCGTTCGGCTTTTTCGGTCATGCCTAAATCGTTCAGCATCATGGCAAACGCCATCAGGATGGCGCTGGGGTTTGCCTTGTCCTGCCCGGCAATGTCGGGCGCAGAGCCATGCACCGCCTCATAAATGCGCGTAGCATCGCCGATGTTGGCGCTCGGCGCAAAGCCCAGACCGCCCACCAGCCCCGCGCACAGGTCGCTGATGATATCGCCGTACAGGTTGGGTGCCACCAGCACGTCAAACTGCTCGGGCTTTTGCACCAGCTTCATGCACAGCGCGTCAATGATCACGTCATCGGCGGCAATGTCGGGGTACTCGGCGGCGACATCGCGGAATACACTTAAAAATAAGCCGTCGGTCAGCTTCATAATGTTGGCTTTATGCACCGCCGTGACCTTTTTGCGCCCGTTTTTGCGGGCATAGTCAAAGGCGAAGCGGCAGATCTTGTCGCAGGCGGGGCGGGTGATGAGCTTGACGCCGTTGGCAATATCGTCGTTCAGCTTATATTCAATGCCCTTATACAGATCCTCGGTGTTTTCGCGCACAATGACGAGGTCCACATTGTCATAGCGGCTTTTGACGCCGGGCAGCGTGTGTACCGGGCGCAGGTTGGCGTAGGTGGCAAACCGCTGGCGCAGCTGCACATTGATGCTGCGGAACCCCTTGCCGATGGGCGTTGCGGTGGGTCCCTTCAGCGCCCAGCCGCATTCCTCGATGGCATCCAGCAGCCCCGGCTGCAGCAGCTCGCCCTCCACGGCGGCATACTCCGCCCCGGCGGCAAACTCCTGCCAAACAATACCGGTATCCAGCGCCTCGGAAACAGCGCGCACACTCTGGGCGATCTCACGCCCGATGCCGTCGCCCGGAATCAGAACAGCCTTCATTCTATATCCCCCTCATTTTATTACACTGTATATTTACCACTATACCCGCTTTGGGCGGCCTTGTCAATGTGTATGGTAAAATTATTTCAATTTTGCTGCCATTATCTTTATAAAATAAATTTTTGGCAGAAATAATTTGCCGAAACTTTAAGTTTTGCTTGACGTAAGCCCCAAATGCGGTTAAAATAGTAAATAAGCATTGTTGTAAGACATCGCCCGCTGTGCGGGCAAAAAGGTATATTTATACATCTGTAAGGAAAGGGGTTGCCTATGTACTATCCCGATGTACCGGCTTTGGAGCCGGATGAGCTGGAGCTTCTCTGCCACGAATATATAGAACATAACGCCACGCTGGACCCGCATCTGGCGGACAAGCTGGGCGTCAAGCGCGGCTTGCGCAATCTGGACGGCACCGGTGTGCTGGCGGGCATCACCAACGTTTCCAGCGTTATCGGCTACGACAAAAAAGAGGACGGCACCATTGTGCCCATTCCGGGGCGGCTGGTCTACCGCGGCATCGACATTGACACCTTGGCAGCCGAGGCGGACGCCAACGACCGCTTTATGTTTGAGGAGGTCATCTGGCTGCTGCTGTTCGGCTCTCTGCCCACGCAGGAGCAGTTTGCCAAGTTCCAGAAGCTGCTGGAGCATCACCGCGAACTGCCCGAGGGCTTTGCCGATGATATGATTTTAAACTCGCCCTCGCCCAATCTGATGAACAAAATGGCGCGCAGCGTGCTTGCCATGTACAGCTACGACGAACACGCCGAGGACAACAGCCTGCCCAACATCCTGCGCCAGAGCATCAACCTGATTGCCGAGCTGCCCACCATGATGGTCAACGCCTACCAGATCAAGCGCCGCGTGTATGACCGCTCCAGTATGTATTTTCACCTGCCCACGGCGGGGCAAAGCACCGCCGAGCATATTTTAAGCACCTACCGCGCCGACCAGAAATTCACCCATGAGGAAGCGCGCCTGCTGGATCTCTGCCTGCTGGCGCACGCCGACCACGGCGGCGGCAACTGCTCGACCTTTACCTGCCGCGTGCTGTCTAGCTCCGGCACCGACACCTACGCCTCCATTGCGGCGGCGATTGGTGCGCTGAAGGGTCCCAAGCACGGCGGCGCAAACCTGAAGGTTATGCACCAGCTTGACCACATCCTTGCCAACGTGGAAAACCCCGCCGACGATGACGAGGTGCGGGAGTATCTGCGCAAAATCCTGCGCAAGCAGGCAGGGGACGGCAGCGGGCTGATTTACGGTATGGGTCACGCCGTGTATACCCTGAGCGACCCCCGCGCCCAGATCTTGAAAAGCCACGCCAAGAGCCTTGCCTACAAAAAAGGCTACGACGAGGAGTACGAGATGCTTTGCAGCATCGAGCGTCTGGCGCCGCAGATTTTTGCCGAGGAAAAGCACGGACCCAAAAAAGTATGTGCCAACGTGGATTTGTTCAGCGGTCTGATTTACCGCATGCTGGGCATCAGCGAAGATTTGTACACGCCGCTGTTTGCCATTGCGCGTGTACCCGGCTGGTGCGCCCATCGTGTTGAGGAAGTGGAGTTCGCCAACCGCATCATCCGCCCGGCGTACAAGTATCTGGGACACGATCAGGAGTATATCCCGCTCAGCCAGCGGTAA
>CAKTAS010000013.1:0-23890 GCA_934529095.1 uncultured Gemmiger sp.
TTGACCAGCAGGTCAAAGCTCTGGCGGCTCAAAAATTCCATCGCTTCGGCGCGTCCGTCGTTGCCGTCCTCGGGGGCGACGGTTTCGCTGTCAAAGTCAATGACGCGCATAGCGTAGCTGTAGCCGAACAATTGTTTTTCGAGTTCGCGGACTTTTTGCATGGATTCCTTCATAATGCTGCCTCTTTTCAACAAAACTGTTAATAACTTTATAGTACCATATTTCTTGAATTTCGGCAACATTTGTGGTATCTTTGTGGTAGGATTTACCTTATTATAATATGCCCACGATTTTTCAGGAGGTCGCGCCTTATGTGTGAACAACCGCTGGTCAGCATTATTGTACCCATCTACAACGCGCAGGACCATATTGCACGCTGTGTCGAGAGTATTCGCCGCCAGACCTACAAAAATCTGGAGATCATCCTGCTCAACGACGGCAGCAAGGACGTCAGCCTGCAGGTGTGCAAAATGTACGCCGGGGTGGACAAGCGCATTGTGCTGATCGACAAAACCAACAGCGGCGTGGCTGCCACCCGCAATCTGGGTCTGCGCGAAGCGCACGGCAAGTACCTGCAATTTGTCGATGCCGATGACACCCTGCAGCCCTACGCCACCGAGCTGCTTGTGCAAAAAGCCGAATCTTCCAACGCAGATTTGGTGATTGCGCACTATAACCGCATCACGCTGCCGCGCCTGCACGACAATGAGGATGAGGACATCAACACCGTGCCGCAGCATCTGTTAAAGGTACAGACCTACGGCTTTTTGCTGGAGGGCGCCATGACCAAAGAGCAGTTCGCCGCCGGACTGATGCAGGAGCCTGCCAGCTTTTATTACGGTGTTATGTGGAATAAGCTCTACCGCACCGACATCGTCCACGCGCACGAGGATGTTGTCTGCGATGTGGATATGGACTGGAGCGAGGACCTCTATTTCAATTTAAGCTACATCCGCTACGCCAACAGCTTTTATGCGCTGTCCACGCCCATTTACAACTACTACAACAACCCCAAAAGCGCGGTACACACGGTGCTGAACCCCGTCAACGTGGTCAAAACGCGTTCTACCCTGTTTGCCTACTACAAGGACCTGTACGAGCATATGGGATTATACGAGGAGTATAAAGCGCAGATATTCAAGTATCTGGTGGCAACGTCCGAAGCGTGACGCGGGTTTTAAATTCCCATAAACGGGACTGTAAAAAGTTTGTCGAAGGCGGGCGGTTTTCCACAGAGTTTTCAGTTTTCAACAAAGAGTTTTCCCTAGGTGGTGTGGAAAATAAAAAGTTATCAAGACTTTCCACAAAAATGTCCACAGCCGCAAAGGAAAAATTCCACCCCCGTTTTCTGCACCGTTATCAGGGTTCGGCGGGTTTTCCACCGTTTTAACACCCCCTACTACTACTACTAAAATAGTAATAGTTAATAAGGCAATTTCCCGTAAAAAGGCTGCCGCGAAAAATCCACAGGAAAACAGAACAACCCCTCCCCTGCTGCTTGCTTTATAAAATAAAGCGGGCAGCTTTTTGTATGTATATTGTTTGTATAAATATACTGTATACGAATTTACAATATGGCTTTATTTTGGCTCAAAAATGTGCTATACTATTTAAGATAATGGGGTACTTTAGGAATTAAAAAAATAAAGGTTTAAAAGCCCTTTTTAATGCCCTTTTTCGGGAGTAATGTAGGGATGGGTCTTGACCCATCCGCACCGCTGGCTGCGCGCAGCGCATAAAATCGCGCCGAATGGCGCGCGGTTTCCCGATATATCCTACTATTGGATAGACCGCACGGAACGGTCAAGACCGTTCCCTACAAACCTGCCGAAAATTTGCAATTTTCCCATTTAGACGAATGACGTTCAAAAGGAGGTCTTGACTTGATACAGGTAACCTTGCCCGGCACCGGCGGCACCCAGCCGCTGCCCGACCGTGCGCTGGCGTGTATGGCGGTACATACCAACGGCGCTTCCCTGCTGATCGACTGCGGCGAAGGCACCCAGACCCGGCTGCGGCAATGCGGCATCAGCCTGTACAAGCTGGACGCCGTGCTGCTGACGCACTACCACGGGGACCATATTTTTGGGCTGCCGGGGCTTTTGCAGACGATGGGCAGCCAAAACCGCACCGCGCCGCTGCTGGTGGCGGGTCCCGTGGGCATCGGTTCGGTGTCGGCGGCGATGGAAGTTCTGGCGGGTCCTTTGCCGTTTGCGGTGCAGTGGCGCGAGCTGCACCCGGACGAAGGCTTTGCCATCGGTCCGCTTTGCGTGCAGAGCATCCCGCTGCAGCACCGTGTGCGGTGCTTAGGGTATAAAATCGAACTCCCCCGCGCCGGAAAATTTGACGCAGCTAAGGCAAAAGAAGCAAACATTCCCCTTGCCTACTGGAGCTTATTGCAGTCCGGGCAGAGCGTGGCGGGCTTTACGCCCGACCAGGTTTTGGGCAGCGCGCGCCGCGGGCTGAAGCTGGTGTACGCCACCGACACCGCCCCCTGCGAAGCCCTGCTGAACGCCGCGCAGGACGCCGACCTTTTGTGTATGGACGCCACCTACGCCGACGACGCCGACCTGCCCAAGGCGCTTTTGTACGGGCATTCGACCTGCCGGCAGGCGGGTGCGCTGGCAGCCGAAGCCAACGTGCGGCGCCTGTGGCTGACGCATTACAGCGCCGCCGTGACCGACACCGCGCCCGGGCTTGCCGCCGCGCAGGAAAAATTTGCCGCCGCCCGCGCCGGAGCGGACGGTATGCAGGAAGAACTGGAATTTGACAAGGTATGAAACATTTTTTGGGCAGCCACAAAAAGGAGCTGCTGTTTGTTGCCGTTATTCTTACCGCTGCAGCGCTGATTTTTGCCTTTACCCACCAAAAAGGGCAGGGGAGTACGGCGCTTTTGCAGTACGGCGATGCCGCCGAAACGCAGTATATTGATTTGAATATTGATGCCGTGTACGACATTGACACGGGCAGGTATACCATCCATTTGCAGGTGCAGGATGGCGGGATCCGGTTTATCGACAGCCCCTGCCCGGACCATTTGTGCGAAAATTTCGGCACCCTGCGCGAGGTCGGCGACTGGGCGGCGTGTATGCCCGCCAAGGCGAGTGTGACGGTAGTAGAGAGTAAATAGAAAAAATTTAGAATTGCCGCCCTCGGCAAAAGCCTTCCCCCTATGGGGGAAGGTGGCGCAAGGCGCCGGATGAGGGGGCAATGACCGGAAATATCCCCCTCATCAGTCCGCTGCGCGGACAGCTTCCCCCCAAGGGGAAGCCTTAACAAAAAAGGAGTCACCCATGAATCCCACCTTTAAGCAGGTCACCAAATCCCGCTATGTTTCGCTGGTCAGCGAGCTGGCGCAGGAAATTTTTGTGCAGCACTACACCAAGCTGACCCCCAAGGTCGCGGCGGCGCTGGCAGAAAAATACCAAAGCGACATTTTGACCGATGACGAAATTCACAGCGGCGTCATCAACTATTTTCTGGTCTACCTCGGCAGCGAGCCGGTGGGCTATTTTGCGCTGGACTTAGGTCCCGCGGGCGCCATGTGCCTGAGCCGCATTTTCTTAAAAGAAAAGGCGCGCGGGCAGGGGATAGGGCGCAGCATCGCCGCCTACGCCCAAAAATTGGCGGAGGGCGACGGCCGCAGCCGCCTGTACATCAAATTCTGGGCAAAGGATCTGAAGGCCGAGGGCTTTTGCAAAAAGTGCCGCTTCCGCAAGGCGGAGGTCGTGCCTATGGAAGTTTTGGACGGCGTAACGTTGGATATTGCCACCTACGAAAAGCTGTGGCGGTAAAAAGACCAAAGAGGTACATCCTATGAAATTTTTGCATCTTGCGGATCTGCACTTGGGCAAGCGGGTCAACGGGTTCGATTTTCTGGAGGATCAGCGTTTTATTTTGGAGCAGGTGCTGGACATCTGCGACAAAAACAAGGTCGAGGCGGTCGTGCTGGCGGGCGATATCTACGACAACCCCGTGCCGCCCGCCGCTGCCTGCACGCTGCTGGACTGGTTTTTGACCCAGCTTTCGGCGCGGCAGGTGCCTGTGCTGGCGGTGTCCGGCAACCACGACAGCGCCGAGCGTCTGGATTTTGCCGCCCAGCTGCTGGCAGGGCAGGGCATCTATCTTGCCGGGCGGTTTACCGGTGCGCCGCGTCAGGTCGTGCTGGCGGACAACTACGGCGATGTTGAATTTTGCCTGCTGCCCTTTGTGCGCGCCGCGACGGTGCGCCACTTTTTGCCCGATGCCGACATCCCCGACTATGACGCCGCCGTGGCGGCCGCGCTGCAGCTGGCAGTGCCTGCCGCCAAGCGCCGGGTTCTGGTGGCGCACCAGATGGTCATTGCCGGGGCAAAAAGCCCCAAACTCTCCGGCAGCGAAACCGTGCCTGTCAACGTCGGCACGGTAGAAGCTGTCGATGCAGCGCACTTTTCTGACTTTTGCTACACGGCGCTGGGGCATATCCACCGCCCGCAGACCGTCGGCAAAAACAGCGTGCGCTACGCGGGCGCACCGCTGTGCTACCACTTGGACGAGTGCGGCGCGCAAAAATCCGTGACGCTGGTCAAGCTGGGGCGGCGCGGGCTGGACCGCGTGGAGGTGCTGCCGCTCAAGCCCCGGCGCGAGATGCGCCACCTGACCGGTCCGCTTGCCAAGCTGACCGAAAACCCCACCGACACCTCGGATTACATCTGGGCAACGCTGACCGACCCCACCCCCCTGCCCGAGGCGATGGCGGCGCTGCGGGCAGCCTACCCCAACGCGATGCGGCTGGACTACCGTCCCCGCCAGACGGACGAGGACGAAGCGCCGGTTCTGGCGGTGGAGGGCAAGAGCTTTGCCGAATTGTTTGACGACTTTTTTGAGCAGATGAACGGGCGCCCCCTGACCGAGGACGAGCGCGCCGCCGTGAAAAAAATCCGAGAGGAGGCACAAAAATGAAGCCGACACGCCTGCAGCTGACCGCCTTTGGTCCCTACGCCGGGCAAACCGTGCTGGATTTTTCTGCCTTTGGCGGCAGCGGATTGTTTTTGATCGGCGGCGATACCGGCAGCGGCAAGACCGCGCTGTTTGATGCCATCACCTTTGCCCTGTACGGCGAAACCACCGGCGAAAACCGAAAAACCACGATGCTGCGAAGTGATTTTGCCGAGCCTACGGCAGAAACCTGCGTGGAATTGCAATTTACCCACCGCGGGCGCAGCTACACCGTGCGCCGCTGGCCCGAACAGCAGCGTGCCGCCAAGCGCGGCAGCGGCGTGGTAAAATGCCCGCCCAAGGCGGAATTTCTGCGCGAGCCGGAGGAGCCTGTCAGCGGGGCGCTGGCGGTGACCACCGCCGTAACGCAGCTTTTGGGCATTGACGCCAAGCAGTTTGCGCAGGTTTCGATGCTGGCGCAAAACGATTTTACCCGCCTGCTGAACGCCCCCTCGGCGGACAGAGCCGCGATTCTACGTCAAATTTTTGACACCGCCGACTACCAGCGTCTGGGGCAGGTCGCCGTGCAGGAAGCCACCAAAGCAGGGGACACCTGCGCCCGGCTGGAGGACGCCCTGCTTTTGCACCTGAACAGCCTGCAGGCAGACCCCGCCGTGCCGGAAACGGCAGCCGCCCTGCAGCAGCTGCAGGACGACCAGCAGGTTTTTGCCACCGACAAAACGATGGAACTGGCTGCCACCCTGCTGCTGCAGGACGAGGAAACGGCAGACCGGCAAAATGAAATGATACATAGCTTAGAGGAAAAACTCGCGCGCGGCAACGCCGGGGTCAAGCTGGCAGAGCAGCAGGCAGCCCGCCGCCGCCAACTGCAGGAATTGCAGGCGGAAGCGGACCGCACCGCCGAGGTGCAGACCAAGAGCGAAGCGGAGCAGGACGAGCTGCAAAAGCGGATGCAGGCGCTGAAGCAGAACATTGCCGAAACCGAAAAGCAGCGCGACAGCATCGGGCGCACCGACACCGAGCAGGTCAAATTGCAGCACCAGATCGAGTTGGCGCAGGCGCTGACCGCAAGCTGCGAACAGCTGCTGAAAAGTCTGGAACAGGAAGCGCAGCAGCGCACCGACGCCGAAAAAAAGCAGGCAGCCTACGCCGAAGCGCAGGAAAAGCTGGACAAAGCCGAAACCGAATATACCGCGATGCAGCGTCAATTAAACGCCAACCGCGCGGGGCTTTTGGCGCAGGAGCTGCAAGCGGGCAGCCCGTGCCCTGTATGCGGCAGCCGCCAGCACCCCAAAATTGCTGAGCTGCCCAAAAACCACGTGACCGAAAAAGAGTTGGAGCAGCGCGAAAAACTGCTGATGAACCAGCGCCGCACCACCGCCGATGCCAGCCGCATTGCCGGGGAAGCCGTGACCCGCGCTGAGGAACTACGCAGCCTAATTGTACGGCAAGCCGATGAATTTTTTGCAAAGCGCGGGGCGCGCTACACCGGCAAGCCCGCCGCCGAGCTGGACAACCCCGCCCTGTACGAGGCGCTGAGCGCCCAGCAGAGCAACTTGGACGACGGCTTGCTGGGGCTGCACAAGCAGCTGAACCAGTACAAAAAAGAAACCGAGCAGCTGGACGCCGTGGTGCATCGGCTGGAAATTTTAAAACAGCAGATGTCCGTGCTGGAAAAACAATCCTTTGCCGCCGTGCGCCGCGCTACCAACGCCAAGGCGGGTCACGCCGCCGCGCTGGCGCGTGTGCAGCAATTGCAGGAAACCCTGCCCCGGCATAACGACCCCGAAACGCTGAACAAGCTGATGGCAGCCCTGCAGCGCCTGCAGACCGACCGCGCCGCCGCCATTGCCTTGCGGGACGCCGCCGTACAGCGCCAGAACGCCAACCGCGCCGCCCAGCAGGGCTTGCAGACCACCCGCAAAAAGTGGGAAGCCGCCCGCCAAAAGCGCACGATGTGGGACAATTTAAGCAAGACCATCAACGGCAACTTGGCGGGCAAGATCAAGCTGCCGTTTGAACAGTACGTACAGGCGTTCTATTTTGACGGTGTCGTCGAAGCCGCCAACCTGCGCTTTACCCGTATGACCGACGGGCAGTACAAGCTGCTGCGCCGCAAGAGCGAGAGCCTTTCGGGCAAGACGGCGCTGGACTTGGACGTGTTTGACGCCTACACCGGAAAGACCCGCCCCGTGGGCAGTCTTTCGGGCGGCGAAAGCTTTATGGCGGCGCTGAGTCTGGCGCTGGGCATCAGCGATACCATCCAGCAGAACGCCGGCGGCGTTGCCATTGAAACGCTGTTTATTGACGAGGGCTTCGGCTCGCTGGACGCCGACAGCCTGGAAAAAGCCATCGACACGCTGGCAGGGCTGGCGGGCAGCGACAAGCTGGTGGGTGTAATTTCCCACGTCGAGGGCTTGCAGGACCGTTTGACCCGGCAAATTCAGGTCAGCAAAACGCGCGCGGGCAGCCGCGCCGAAGTGGTGGTGGAGTAATTTATGATGCAGCTTACCAAGGGGCGACCCGCCGATGCCGCCGCCCGCGCACCGCGGGAACAACGATGCTACGACTTTTTGCAGGCGCTGGACATTGCGTATGAGCGGGTGGATCACGCGCCCGCCGACACGATGGAGCTTTGCGCCGAAATTGACGAGGTCCTGCAGGCGATGATCTGCAAAAACCTGTTTTTGTGCAACCGCCAGCAGACGCAGTTTTATCTGCTGCTGATCCCCGAGGACAAGACCTTTAAAACCAAGGACATCAGCCATCAGCTGGGTGTGGCGCGGCTGAGCTTTGGCAGCGCCGAAAAAATGGACGAGCTGCTGGATGTTCATCCCGGCAGCGTCAGCATTCTGGCGCTGATGAACGATGCCGACAACCGCGTGCAGCTGCTGATCGACAGCGAGGTGACGGGGCGGGCATTTTTTGGCTGCCACCCGTGCGAGAACACGACCAGTCTGCGAATAAAAACCAGCGATTTAACGCAAAAAATCATACCCGCCTTACATCATACCCCCATTTTTGTGGAGCTGCCCCGCTATGACGATGCAACCTGAATCCCCGCTGCAAAAGCAGCTGCAAGCCTTGGCTGCCGCCCGCACGCCGCTGCATATGCCCGGACACAAGCGCCGCATTTGCCCTGCGCCCGGGCTGGGCTGCGCCGCGTGGGATATGACCGAAATTGACGGCGCCGACGACCTGCACGAGGCGGACGGCATTCTGGCACAAGCGATGCAGCGCACCGCCGCACTGTACGGCAGCCGCCGCTGCTGGTATTTGGTGGGGGGCAGCACCGTGGGGCTGCTGGCGGGCGTGCGCGCGCTGGCACCCTTCGGCAGCGAAATTTTGCTGGCGCGCAACTGCCACAAGGCGGTCTACCACGCGGTGGAGCTGGGGCAGCTGCACGCGCATTACCTGCTGCCGCCGGTGGACCCCGCCTTTGGCGTGTACGGCAGCGTGCCGCCCGCCGACGTGCAGGCGGCGCTGGAACAGCACAAAAATATACGCTGTGTCGTAATAACCAGCCCAACCTATGAGGGCGTGGTTTCGGACATTGCGTCCATTGCCAAAATTTGCCACGCGCACGGCGTGCCGCTTTTGGTGGACGAAGCCCACGGCGCACACTACCTGCCCTTTGCCGAACCGCTGGGCTGGCAGGGCGGCGCGGTGGCGGCGGGTGCGGACGTGGTGGTGCAAAGCGCGCACAAAACGCTGCCCAGCCTGACGCAGACCGCCTTTTTGCAGGTGAACGGAAATTTGGCGGACGATGCGGAAATCGAGCGCCAGTTGGACGTGTTTGAAACCAGCTCGCCCAGCTACCCGCTGCTGGTCAGCCTGGACGGATGTACCGCGTGGCTGCAAGAGCAGGGGAGAGCCGCCTTTGCCGAATGGCGTAAGCAACTCAAAAATTTTGACGATGCTGTGCGGAAATTGCACCGTATCCCGGTGCTGTGCCACGGCGCGGACACGTTACAGAATCACCCAGATTTTTATGCTTTTGATGCAGGCAAAATTTTGCTGCGCATCGGCAGCCGGGGCGCAGAATTTTTGCGCCAAAACGGCTTTGAGCCGGAGATGGTGCGCGGGGATGATGTTCTGGCGATGACCTCCCCCTGCGATGCGCCGGACACCTTGCCGCGCTTGGCGCAGGTTTTGCAAAAATGGGACGATACAGCGCAGAAAATCCACGCGCCGGCGCTGATGCTGCCGCGCCCGGGGCGGGCGGTCTGCCCGATCGGGCAGGCGGTTTTGCAGCCCTGCCAAACGCTGCCGCAAAATCTTTCGGCGGGCAAAATTTCTGCCGAGTATGTCTGGGCGTACCCGCCCGGCGTGCCGCTGCTTGCCCCCGGCGAGGAGATCACGCCGGAATTTTTAACGGCTGCACGCAATTTGCAAAGCGCCGGCACCCGCCTGCACCACAGCCGCTGCGCCGCGCCCGCGCAAATCGCCGTGCTGCAGCCCTGAAAAATGCCCTTGACTTTTCTGCGCCAAGCGTGTAGAATAATAGTAATTCTAAATTGTATAAAGGGGTGACTGTTTTATGAAGCACATTCAGACTCTCGAAACCCGTGATATGGCTAAGAGCCTGCTCAACGGCGGCTGCGGCGAATGCCAGACCTCCTGCCAGAGCGCTTGCAAGACCAGCTGCGGCATTGCCAACCAGCCTTGCGAAAAGACCGACAAGTAATTTATACGCGGTTATTGCCGGGTTGCCAGTAGGTACCCCGGCATTTTTTATGACCGCTTCTCAATAGGAGCAGCTATGATTCACCAATACAAACTGGGCGGCTACAACATTGTGCTGGACGTGTACAGCGGCAGCGTTCACGCCGTGGACGATGTGGCGTATGACGCCATCGGGCTGATCGACGCCGGCAAGACCCGCGCCGAAGCCGCCGAAATTTTGACAAAAAAATACGCCGGGCGCGCCGATGTGACCCCCGCCGACATCAACGATTGCCTCGATGACATTGACGAGCTGACGGCAGCCGGGCAGCTGTTTGCGCCGGACGCCTACGCCGACCACGCCTTTGACTTTAAAAACCGTTCCAACGTGGTCAAGGCGCTTTGCCTGCACGTGGCGCACACCTGCAACCTGAATTGCAGCTACTGCTTTGCCGCGCAGGGCAAGTTCCACGGCGAGGCGGGGCTGATGAGCTTTGAAACCGGCAAGCGCGCTTTGGACTTTTTGATCGAAAATTCCGGCACGCGCCGCAACCTGGAAGTGGACTTTTTTGGCGGAGAACCGCTGATGAACTTCGAGGTTTGCAAGCAGCTTGTCGCTTATGCACGCAGCATCGAGAAAAAGTACAACAAGAATTTCCGCTTTACGATGACCACCAACGGCATCGGCATCACCGACGAGGTCATTGACTGGTGCAATAAAGAATGTCATAATGTTGTGCTTTCGCTGGACGGACGCAAGGAAGTCAACGACCGTTTCCGCGTCGATTTAGCGGGCAACGGCAGCTATGACCGCATTGTGCCCAAATTCCAAAAGCTGGTGGCGGCACGCGGCGGCACGGGCTACTATATGCGCGGCACTTTTACGCATCACAACGTTGATTTTACCAAGGATTTGTTCCATATGGCGGACGACCTCGGCTTTACCGAGCTGTCGATGGAGCCGGTTGTGGCAGCGCCCGATTCCCCCGAAGCGTTGACCGAGGACGACCTGCCCAAGCTGTTTGACCAGTACGAGCTGCTTGCCAACGATATGCTGCGCCGCCAAAAGGCGGGCAAGCCCATCACCTTCTACCATTATATCTTGGATTTAAAGCACGGTCCGTGCATTTACAAGCGCATTTCGGGCTGCGGTTCCGGCACCGAGTATATGGCGGTGACCCCGTGGGGCGATTTGTACCCCTGCCACCAGTTTGTGGGCGACCCCGCGTACAAGCTGGGCAACGTCTGGGACGGCGTGACCAACACCGCCCTGCGCGACGAGTTTAAGCTGTGCAACGTCTACGCCCGCCCCGACTGCAAGGATTGCTGGGCGCGTCTGTACTGCGCGGGCGGCTGCGCTGCCAACGCGCTGCACGCCACCGGGGACATCCACGGCACCTACGAGTACGGCTGCAAGGTGTTCCGCAAGCGTATGGAGTGCGCCCTGATGATGCAGGTTGCCCAGCGCTTAGACCCCGAACTTGCCCAAAACGCCGTGCATTTTGAGAGCGACTGCGACGGCTGCGGCGAGGACGGCAACGTCGGCGTGTGCGAGAACTGACGCCATTTTTTGAAAAACCCCCTTGTTAAACGGCAAAAAATCTGTTATACTATTAGGTACGTTATGCGGGCCGATAGCTTAACGGTTAAAGCCGGCGGCTCATAAACATTGGATGTTAGGATTTCTCACTTTACAAAAAGACGATAAACCGTAAGAATTTCGGCTTTCGTTACTGTTTTTTCTGCTTTCATCTACAACCCATCTACGGGCGGTTCGCAACTGCTTGTTTGGGTTGTTTCATAAGGGCCATTAGTTCAGCGGTTAGAACTCTCGGCTCATAACCGAGTTATCGCAGGTTCGAATCCTGCATGGCCCACCAAAAAGAGACGTGCAAGCGTAAAGTTTGCACGTCTCTTTTCATCTTTCGGGAGTTTTTCTCTTGTAGAGCGTCTCGCTCATCTGGCTGCGGATGGAATCCTGCCGCTTGTGGTAGACCTGCGTATAAATTGCCAGTGTCGTGCTGGGCTGGGCGTGACCCGCTTCGGCCGCCACCGTAGCGACACCGATATCCGGGTTGGAGAGCAGGATACTGACAAAGGTGTGGCGAAACATATGCGGGTGGATTTTGCGGATGCCCGCTTTCTCGGCCACGCGGTCAACAATTTTGCCATAGTGGTCGGGGCTGATGGGCCAGCCAAAATCATTGATAACGATAAAATTTTTCCCGCGCAGCTTTTGCAGGGATTCTCGGTACGATTCCCACTTTCCGTCCATGCAGGTCTGCCAAGCACTGCCCATACGGTGCTTTTGTGCAAGCCATTGGTCACGGTAGGTTTTCAGATATTCCATAAATTCGGGTGCTACATCTATGTCACGGACGTTGTCCTCTTTCGTGGTCGTTAGGTGATAGCCTTTGTTCACTATGAGCAGTGACTTATCCACATGGACGGTGCAGTGGTCGAAGTCAATATCTTCCCATGTCAGCCCGGCTAACTCACCGCGCCGCATTCCGGTATTCAGCAGCCCCATGACGATGACCTGCTCCAGTGTGGAACAGCGCGGCAGCACCTTAAAAAGAGCCTCTACTTCTTCCGGGTGCAGGCAGTCTACCGGGCGGCTGCGCGTACCTTTAACCGCGAGTGTTTGGGTATCGTTGTCTATGCCGTACTCGCGTTCGGCATATTGCATTACGAGCCGCAGAAAGATGGCATACTCCTTGATGGTTTTTCGTGCAATAGGGCGGTGATCCAGTTCAATATGAAACAGCTTTTCGGGCTTACATTTGAGAGCTGCTGCAATTTCCTGTGCTGTTTTTAGTGTGGTACGCTCTCCGCGGAACACTCGCTCTACAGATTTTGTCTGTATGGAGCATTGTGCTGCAATTTGGGGACAGGACAGTTTCTTATATTGCTTTGCGTTGGGTTTCAGCACCGCATACCCTTTCACGCTGCGCACATCGGCCTCACCCAGCAGATCTAGAAACTTCTCGCATTCGCGCTTATTTACCTTTGAAATCGGCATTTCTGCAAATGCCGGGCTGATTTCGCAGATTCGGCGCAGCATGGTTTCCTTACCTGCTGTGGTGTTGGCTTTATTCTTATGCTGTTCGTAGTCGCCCTCCAGACGAACGGAGGGATCGAGCATCGATTTTTTGGAATCAATGTATGCTCTTGCTGCATCTCGAAAGGGCGTGTTTTTGCCATCTTTTTCATCGTCGGCTTTCTGTTGCTCTGCGCGTTCAAAAACGAGTGCGGCTTCAATGGCAGCGTTTTCACGCTGGCGGTGGGTTTTCAATACAGTGGGGTCAAAGTCAAAGCGCCCATATCGCCGCACCCTTTTTCCATGTACGGTTACATTAGCGGTCAGTACATAATAGGGGGCGCTGCGTTTGGGAATCATAAGTTTTGCCGATGCCATTATTCAGATTGCTCCGTTTTATTGTTGTAGTAGGCCGCCAGCTTGCCAAGGTTAATGTACCACTTAACACCGGACTGAAATGCCAAATCCGGGTTTTCGCGGCAGACACGCCGCAGATAGTACGGCGGCAGGTTCATAATCTCGCTGGCCTGTTTGATGCTGACAATCTGCGGCAGGGTTATTTTTTCAATTTCGCAGGCGGATGCCTGCAGCGGCATTTGCACAGGTTCTTTCATCGTTCTTCACACTCCACATAGTAAATTGGTTTTCGGTTGTGGCGGCGCAGCAAGCGTGCGTCCAGCCCCGTCAGATAGAGTTCATATTGCAGATTGGTTTCGGTCGTAATCAGCACTGCACCGTAATTTTGCAGAAATCGCAGGATGCGGTATAAGGTTGCAATGTCGTGGCTCAACCGGTCAAGGCTCTGCACCATGACGGCATTGACATGCCCCTGCTGCACAGCGGTGAGCATGGCAAACAAATCAGGTCGCCAGAACTCGGTGCCGTACTTCTGTTCCATGCAGGAGTTGACGATGATGTAACCGCGCCTGTCGGCTTCGCGCATGACTTCTGCAAGCTGTTCTTCCAATGCGGGCAGGTTCGGTGCGGCGCTGCGGGCGAACGCCCAAACTTTGTATTCTTTCATGGGCGCACCTCAGAATTGATCCATCAGCGGGAGGCGGACATCAAATCGCGGCTTTCCAAAGGATGCCCGCGTGAAGCGGTCACCGACAAAGCGTTCCAGTCCGCAGTTGATGAGTTCGGTGTTCAAATCACATTCGGTGGTAATCAGGTAGACATCGCGCCTGCGGAAGATTTCAATAACGCCCACCAGCAAGTAGCTGTTGCGGCTGATTTGTTCCAAATCGCGGACAATGACAGCTTCGACCAGATTGTTCTCCACCGCGTCCAGCATGGCCCGCAGGCCATTACGATCCTTGAGCGTATTGCCGCTGCAGTGGTCGAAGGACGTACCGCGCACGAGAAAGCCGTGACCGGCCGCCTCGTCTATCAGGTCATACAGCCGGTCAAATGCGGCAGCTGCGTTGACCGATGCACACCGCACATAAATCCACGCCGGGTGGTCTTGTCTGTAGTTCATCTTAAAGCCCCTTTTCACAAAAAATAGTCCGGGCGCTTTTGTTCCCGGATAAACTGTTGTACATCTTCGATTTTGCTTGTGGTCGGGCAGGCCGGTAATGCAGCCAGCGCCGCGTTATGGTATTTTTCACCGGGTGCGGCGCGTTCGTCCAACAATGCTACCACGCAGGAGTCCTGCTCGGTGCGGATGGCGCGGCCAAAGCCCTGCCGCAGCTTTTTCTGCATTTCTGGGATAATTTCGGAGGCTATGTACTCTTGCAGATTGGGGTACTTCTGCCGTTCGTAGTCACTGACAGGGTCCGGGATTGGGAACGGTAGTTTGGGGATAATGAGCAGGGATACCATATTGCCAGGAAAGTCGATACCCTCCCAGCAGGAACCGGCTGCGAACAGAACGCCATTGCCGGATTCTTTGAACTGCTGAATCACCCTGCCGCCGTTGCGCCATGCCTGAAAGGTCGGGTACGGCCAACGCCCGTCTGTCATGGCTTTTACCTCTGCCATCTGGCGATAGGACGTGAACAACACCAGCGCATGGCCGCAGCAGGCATGGACAAGCCGAACAATTTCATCTGCAAGCAGCCGGTTATCCGTGCATTCCTTGCGGCGCTGTGGGAGGTATAACAGACATTTTTTCTTGTAATTAAACGGAGAGTCCGCGCTGAAATGGCGAAGCGGTTTATATGCCACAAGGCCTAAAAGCTGCTCAGTGTGGTCAAAGTTTCCCGCTGCGGCCAGCGTGCCAGAGGTTAAAATAGCCGGTTCGCCGGTGTTCCACAGCGCACTGCGTAAAAGCTGTGGCACACGATTACTGGCCGCGCAAAATGTCAACTGACCGTGTGTAGCGGTCTCGATGTAGAGAATGCGCGTGGGAACATCCAAGAGAAAAAGACGCAGTGTGCTTTCGGCCTCTCCCAGCCGGTTCCGCAAATACCGCGGCATATCTGCCCGGCAGCCCGCAAATTGTAGCTGCTCAATACAATCGGCCAATACCTTGTTGCGAAACGAAGTTGACACAAAGGGACTGCAGACAGTTCTATCTTTCCATGTCCGGCTTTGCTGGCAGGCAAAAATCAGTGTTCGGAACGCCGTGCGCAAGTTCTGGGCAATGTGAGAATAGTGTGCTTGCCGCAGTAGCGTGCAGAGCTCCTGCATCTCGCGTTCTGACAAGGATTCCGTGTACATCTGGCGGGCTGCGTCCGGCAGTTTATGTGCCTCGTCCACAATCAATGCCTGATAGCTGCGCAGCAATAACGGTCTGTCCTGCTGGCGGTGCGCTGCATCTGCCAGCAGATAATTGTGGTTGCAGATCTGAATATCGGGTTTCATGGAATCCCGCAGATATTGCTGAAAGCGGCAACTTTCGTGCAAAATACAGTCCCGCGGGCAGGACTGCGGCACACAGATATGGTTGCGATCAAAGCGGGAAAGCTCCGGGATATGGTCCATATCCAGCGTTCGTTCCGCCATATGCAGACTGTTTCGCTGGCGTTTTCTGATGGCGGGAATTTGTGATTCGCGTTCTATAAGGCGGGCATCGCAGACAAAGCGTTCTTTTCCCTTGCGGATAACCGCTGTAAGCGGCACTTGGATAATTCTTTCTTCCAGCAAAATGGCAGACAGATTCGGTAAATAGTCGTTAATAATGGCGTCCTGCAGGGCCACACTGGAAGTTGAGATAACAACAGGCAGCTTGAGCCTGTCAGGCCGGTTCATTTGCCACAGGACACAAGCCACAAGATAGGCCAGCGTCTTGCCGATGCCGACACCGGCCTCGCACAAGGAAATTTCCTTATTATATAGGGTATCCAGAATTTCGTGGCAGAGTGCGATTTGCTCCTCGCGCACTGCCATGCCCCGCTGGGGTAGTATATCCCGGAAGATATGCTCGGCCATGCGGTGGGATTGCGCATAGCCGGTGGGATAGGTTTGCATTATGTTCACCCCTATTGTTCCGTTTAACGCAAAATAATGGGCCGCAGGTGCTTGGGAACCTGCGGCCCACGATTTGCCCTAAACGGCAAAGTTCATGGTTCGTTGTTGTGCCATATTTGCCGCCCGCACCCCTGACACCGGGAACACAACAGGCAGGGTGTTGGCACACCCGTTCACTGACTCCGCCGGAGTCTTACTGCTTACAACTCTGGCTCGGTCACCCCCTCTGACGCGGGAGGCAGCTGGCGTATCATTGTGGCCTTTCCCTTGGCAGCTTATGGTTATGCCAAAACCACCCAATGGGCCTGCGGGGAAAGGAACGTACCTGTTATGCTGGGTATTCAGTTGTCAAGGTGCTGGGTAATCATAATTGACTACCAAGCAAAATCGGTCAAAATTGTCTCAAGGATTTTCTTGATTTCATCAGGGACATACAGCAACGCTCTATGTAATGCGAGTGCCTGAACAGGAGTCATGTACATTTTCTTGAACAAGTGGTATCCGTCTGGTAGGGAAAGGCCTCCATTTCGGCCCCGGACTATTTTTATTGGATAGTCCTCGTTTAATGTTGCTATGTCCCTGCTGATAGTATCTGTTGAAACATGGAATTCTATTGAAAGATGCTCCATCGTATCTTTCCGGCGCTTGTCTAACAAGCGAATTATTTTCTTTTGTCGCTCGTTAGATGTCATCTTTGAAATTCCTTCCGAATTTGCTTTGCACTTATAATATCGCAAATACCCCGCAACTTTTGCGGAGTTAAACTTTAAATCCGTTCGAATTTTATCTGGATACTATAATTTGTAAATATATGAATTTCCGCTTGTTGGTTCATGTGTTTGCCCGTCAGCATTTTCTGCTGGCATTCTGATGCCACCTCACGATGGATGCCCTTGCCTTCGGCTAGCGCTTCCTACTGCTAAGCGCATAGCATCCTTTCGCCAGTTGTTGCCCAACCGAGCACAAAAAAAGCCCGCCGCATTTGAGATGCGACGGGCTTAGAGCTGCAGCGTGAGATTATTTTTTCTCCTGAGAATTTGTCAGAGGCTTTTCGGGCCGGTGGGGCTGATAGGACCAAAATAAACTGCAAGGCTCGCTTGCTTCTTTACGAACTGATGCTTGGGCAACTGCACGTAAATTTTTGTGAACAAAGCTTTCGGTTGTTTTCATGGTAAAGGCCTTCTTTCCAGTTTTGATTTGGCGGGTTTAATTCGGTTTTATTTGATTCCAACCCCAATTTTAGCCAAAACCAGTAGAAGAGCATCCGCAGCTGCAGCTACAATCCAAACAATGCTGTACAAAGGTTTCAGCAATAAAAGAGCCGGAATAATCAAGCAATATAATACAAGTCTTTTGCGTACCGCTATTTTCATGTCCTGCAACTCCTCGTTGCTGCAATGAATCGCCGAATTATTGCAAGGAGCAAGTATTAAAATTAGCGTAACAGAGACAATAAACAGCGTAATTGCAGCTGCTATCGTAGAAGATTGCAGTCGGTCAATCAGATATAAGCAGGCATATTCACAAAATAAAGAGGTGATAAAGCAGGAAAATATTGTTGGCATATGAAGTCCATTTGTCTTTTCTCGTAAAAACGCCAACCCAAAATTCAAAAGAATCACTTGCGGTAGCGGCGCAACGAGTGCTCCAAAGCAAACGAGAATAAAGAAGCCGCCAAAGTTCATGAACTTTCGTTGTAGCGAGTATGTCATCCAATCGCGTTGACTTTCTTCAATGAGTTCGTTTTGTATGCACTTCTCCACAATTCCTTCGACGATTGTTTCCATATGCAGAACCTCTGTAAATTAGAACTATCTTTATTAAAACAGAGTTTTCAGCTTTTTCATCATTATTGTAGTGAAACAGGAGTTTTTTGTCATGAAATCAGAGTATTCGGCAGCTCTGTTGCAAATTCGAACCAGCCGTTTTCATAATCCATAGCGTAAAGCGTGTGGTACTTTTCCAATGTAGTATGTACATTTTGCAAACCATACCCATGAAAAGATGGATTTTCTTTAGTTGATGCAGGCAACTGATTTGCAACCATATTTACCGGCAAAGATTTATTTCGGACAGCATAAAACAATTCATCTTCTTCCAGCAGTGCCTGCACATAAATTTGCCGATCCGTTTCCGGCAGTTTTTCGCACGCTTCAATCGCGTTATCCAGTGTGTTGCTGATTACAACCGTCAAATCCACCATGTCAATCTTTATGGGAGACAAATCATTCACACTGAACTGTATATCAATTTTACGATTTTTTGCAACAAGCGCCTTTTGATTCAGAAGTGCATCCAGTGCTGCATGGTGAGTATTGACGAGCAGGATGCGTTCGGTTTGTTTCGATTGCAGGCTATGGATATAGGTTTGTATTGTGTTGATATCTCTGTTTTGTTGCATCAGCATTCCGTCTAACGTACTCAGATGAGCGCGAAAATCATGTGTCAGTTTACGTTGCTGAGCGTATGCGGCACTCAATGCTTCGATGCTCTCTTGCTGTGCTTTTGATTTGGCTTGTAGGCTGATTGCCTCCTCACGGAAGTTGGCGTTTTGTTCCATCCAGCTGATTAAAAGTAATGCTGCTATCTGCATTACGGTAATAAATGTGGCACAGACACATAGCGGCTGAATTGATATTTGCCCTTGCTGAAAGCAACTTCCAAAAAAGAAAATAAGCAAAACACTTGCAAGGGAAAGTACTGCGGGAATGGTGTACCATCTAAAATTGGTTGCTTGGCTTAACTTTCCATTTCGCGCCTTTGCCTGTAAAAAGCATACTACTATTATTATACCGTGTACAAGCATACTTTGGCATAGCGCATTCCCAAGAAATACACCATTCAGTGTTTCAGATAACAAAAGAGCAAGAGTATGCCATAAATTATCTATACAACACATCGTTGCATAAATAATAATTGAAATATATAAGCCAAAAAATCTATTACTGATGTACAAAATTCTATGCACAAAATAATACAGGACAAGCGCAATTAAGATTTTCGAATAATCAGGCAATGCCTTTGAGGCAATGTTCAGAAATGTTGCCTCCAGAAAAGCAAGGCTCGTCACAATAATCCAATGGCGAAAACGTTTCATCTTTCTTGCTGAAAATGCGTCAAATAGCAAAATTGCCGAAAAGCACTCCATCCAAGTCCACAAGTAGGTCAAGAAATAATCGCTCAACGTGCATTCCCCCAGTTTTTGTTTTTCCAACTCAGATACTGGACTTTCATTTGTGAGTACCGCTTCTGACTTACCGATAACTCTTTTCCATCGAAGAGAACAACTCTGTCATAATTGAATTTCTTGATGTATGCCATATTGACCAGATAGCTTTTCTGAATTCTGAGGAATCCGTCTCCTTCCAATTCTGCCGCTAAATCTTCCATTTTTCCATAAAAGCGGTCTGGTGCCTGCATAGGCTTTACTGTGTACAAATATATAACTCTTTGATTACTTTCCAAGTAGAGAATATCTTTGTAGGGAATGTTAAACGACTCCGCGTTGGCAGAAAAATGCAGAACTTTATCATCACGCGGCAATTCTGCCAATGCATCCCGGAAATAATTGGGCAGCTTTTGCTCCAGTTCTTGCTTGAGAAGATATCGGAATGCCCGGACTTCATACCCTTCCATCGAAAATTCCGGATAATTTGTCACAAAAATAATCACTGTATCCAGATGTAATTCCCGCACACGGCGGGCAATGTCCATGCCGCTGCGTTCATCCATGTCAATGTCCAAGAACATAATGTGATACTGCGATAATTGCCGATCCGTTATCTCGGCAGGATTCGAGCTTTTTGTTATGCAAATGGACGCTCCGGGCGGTACTGACTGGCCAGCAACCGTGTCTGATATTCTCTGCAAAAAATCCTTGTCATCATCGCAAAGTAAAATATTAATCTTCATGTTTGCATCCTTATCGTTGTTTCTCCGTAGCAGACGTCCTTCTTTGCCATTCAACATACGTTTAATTCTCCCGAAAGTCAAGTATTTTCTCGAAATAACACCTATAGTGTAATATTATATTGCTTTTACACCGTTTGGCAAGCCAAATCATTTAAAATTGAATTACCCTAAGAAGAAAATTCATTGATAAAGCAAGCTGGACAAAGACATGAAAGATACCGAACGTCACAACTATATTGGAGATCACATTCGTAAGCTGCGAGAAGAAAAAGGCTGGACACAACAAGTATTAGGCAAAAAGTTGGGCAAGAAGACTTCCACTATCAGTGCCTATGAAACGAATGCCAAACTTCCGTCTGTCGATTGCCTTATTGAAATGGCAGAATTGTTCGATGTATCGCTTGACACACTGGTTTATGGGGATCGTTCAAATTTGATTTCTATTCGTGCCTTGCGACCAGAGCAAAAAGAACTGATTTCGGAGCTTACGCAAGTTTTTTCGGCAAGGCACACAACCGCTGAACAAAGGCTTGGCTTGCTCAGCAAGATTGTTAGCCACTTATCGCAATAATTTAGAATTCCCATTTTGTGGGCCTTTTGATTTTTCCTGCCCCGGCTTAGCAGCCGGGGCAGTTTGTTTTACTCGTGTTTTATGACAAGTAACTCGGATTTTGTGTCAATTTTGTGGAAATGAAGATTTTCTTGTGGTATCTTGAAGTCAAGATAAATAGGCGCTCCCGTTACCTAGATTGAAAAGTTCTATATGTATGTAAGCGTCGGTGCACAGGCGCTTGTAATTGTCCGAATACATGGAACTCTTGAAATACTGCCGAAACGTGGCGAATGTGAAAACTTTTTGGTATAATGAAGTTGTTCCAAAGAACCGCCATCCACATCTAAGGCTCAAGCATCGGCGCGCAGATGCTGAACATATCCGCCCCGAAACAAACCCGATACAAGTTTCTTTCAGAATGGAGGAATACATCATGAAGAAACTCAGCAAACGCTTTCTCACCCTTGCAATCGCCTGTGTTATGGCTATGGCTATGGCTGTACCGGCGTTTGCCGATTTTGACAACGGCACGACTCATACCTATCATATCAAGAACAACACCATTGCTGGTGACTATGTGTATCTGAACCTGTATGGCACTGGCGGTGTGTATGCATCGCGTGATGTTACCGTTTATCCCCGTACAACGTCGGATGATCAGGTATGGTACATCACGAATAAAGTTCGTGATGTGAAGAAAGTGTATAATAGCCGCACGGATACAAGCGGAAACCGCTATACACTTAACATCAACACTAACACGAATAACTGCAACGTTTATCCTGATTATTCGTCGAATGATGCAGATTCCCGTGTCCAGATTATCGGCAATATGGCGCGTTTCTGCATCAAATTGGCTCGTTCTGGTCTGTATGTCCATGCGCTGACCGACTCTACTCATAATGTGCTTTGGAGTTCTTCGATCCAGTATTGGAATGAACTTTCGTAATTTCGGAACTCATTAGAACTGTTTTGGCACTAAACTAAAATGGGCAGACATAGTTTGTGTCTGTCCATTTTAGAATACTTTGAGGGAAGTTGTTATGAATAAAAACAAATTTTTATATGTGGCAGCGCTCTTTGGAATGATGGTCTTGGTTTCCTGTTCATCGCATGACAGTGCCAAGAACGTCGCTGTAACCTCTGAACAAAGCGGAGCAGAATCGCAAGCTGAATCGGACATTGTCTCCAAACCGCTGACACTTTTGCAAAGTAATGATGGCTGGTCTTACGGTGCCGCAGGCGCAAAGGGCTTTTATTTTGTGAGCGCAGCAGTCCGAAGTGACGATTCCACCTCGCTGATGTATTGCGATTACGACACCATGCAGCAGGTTTTACTATGCTCCCAACCGAACTGTGCGCACAATACAGCCGCCTGTAACGGGTATCTTCCCTATTCGGCGGGCGGCATCGTGCCGGAAATTGTCGGTCAAAATCTGGTGCTGTTTTATCCGGGCAATGTTCATGCCGAAGAAAACGCAACCCTGCCGCGCATCGAAACGATGGGGTTAGACGGTTCCGACCGAACCGAAACGATCACCTTTGCAGCCAACCAAGAGTTTCTGCGCCCAATGGTCACAGACGGGGATTTTATTTATGCCTGTATGTGGGAAACCTCCGACAACTCAATGGAAAGCTTTCTGGTACGCATCGACCCAACTGCCGGAATCTGCGAAAAGATGTTTTCCATGGACAGCACATGGATCAAAGGCGTTGTAGGTGATAAACTGCTTTTGAAAAGCACGTCCGGCGACAACTCGGAATGGTTCACCTATGACCCGGTCACTGGGGAGCAAGCCGTTCTCTATACAGAATCTTCCAGCGTGTTGCAACCTGCCGCCGTTTACGGTCAAACGCTGGTTTATCAAAAGGGCGATCATTTTCATCTCCTTGACCTTTCCACTGGGCAAGACACCGAATTGGCGGGGTACACGGTGCCCGATCAGGCAGTCAGCTATGTGAACCTTTACTATGCCGACGATGGCAAACTACTATTTGAGCAATGCTCAAATGCTGGTGCAGACTCACAATATGCGGACGGATTTTATGTATTGGAAAGCGACAAGGAACCTTCCCCATGGACATTGACCTACTCGCTCTATGATAAAGATACCGCTTGCGCTGTCGTTGCAGCGAAAGATGCCGACACCTATCTCGTGGCAGCCGGAGTGCAAGATACTGCCGCTGTGCAGGCAGACGATGGTGCGTCTAAATACGTCTCGACCGGCGAGAGGCGCTATGCGCTGATTTCCAAAGCGGACTATTGGTCAGGAAATGCCAACTACCGCGATTTTGAAAAAATCGGCTGATACGCAAGCATACAAGATTTTCGCGGACAAGAACGGACGTCACTATGGACCAGATGCATGAAATCGATCTCGAACTGAACGATCTGCGCAAAACCTACCTGCTGCCCGCCCCGCTGCTGCACCGCCGCGGGCAGGGCAAACCGAAAATCAAACAGGCTCTGGCTGGGGTGTCGCTCACCCTCGGCCCGGGTCTGTATGGCCTTTTGGGACCGAACGGCGCGGGCAAAAGCACGCTGATCGGCATCATCACCGGCGGGCTGGCCGCCGATTCGGGCGAGGTGCTGTGGTGCGGCCGCCCGGCGCGGGGCATCGCGTTCCGCCGCGTGCTCGGCTATATGCCGCAGCAGCAGGGGCTATACGAAAGCTACACAGGCCGCCGCTTCCTCGCTTACATGGCAGCGCTGAAGGAAATCCCGCGCGCCGCCGTGCCCGGCGAGGTGGCGCGCGTGGCCGCGGCCGTCAACCTGACTGACGAGCTCGACAAGCGGCTTTCGGCGTACAGCGGCGGCATGAAGCAGCGCCTTTTGTTGGCCGCTGCCCTGCTGGGCGACCCCAAGCTGCTGATTTTGGACGAGCCGACCGCCGGCCTTGACCCCAAGGAGCGCGTGCGACTGCGCACGCTGCTGGCCGGTATGGCACAGAACCGCATTATTTTGGTGGCAACGCACGTCGTCTCGGATGTCGAGAGCGTGGCTACCAAAGTAATTTTGCTGCGCGCCGGCAAGATCGTGGATGCCGCGCCTGTGCCCGACCTGATTGCAGCCCACGCCCCCGGCGGCGGGCTGGAGGACGTGTATCTGAACGTGTTCGGCGAGGGGGATGGCAAATGAGCCTGTTTTTGGCCGAGCTGCGCAAGGTGTGGGGCAACCGGCTGTTCCCGCTTTTGCTGGCCGTGCTGGCCGCCGCCAATCTGCTGCTGCTTTGGATGGGCACCCGCCCGACCGCGGGGCAGCCGTCCGCCGCAGCCTACCGCGCCGTCGGTGCGCAGCTCGACGGCCTGACAATGGAAGAAAAGGGCGCGTACCTGCACGGGAAATATACCGAGATTGAGAGCCTTGT
>CAKTAS010000014.1:0-22648 GCA_934529095.1 uncultured Gemmiger sp.
TGCACCGCCTGCGTGGGGCAAGCAGGGCTTCGGCGGCAGGGCAGGGGATACGCTGGCGTGGCTGGAGCAGGCTGTGCTAAGCATCCACCGACAGGATTCGGTAAAGGAAGATGCCAAGGTTATTTTGGGCGGCTACTCGCTGGCGGGGCTGTTTGCGCTGTGGGCGGCAACACAGACGAACGCGCTGTATGGCGTGGCGGCGGCATCGCCGTCCGTATGGTTCCCCGGCTGGCGGGAATACGAAGCGGCGCACCCCATCCAAGCGCAGCGCGTTTACCTCAGCCTTGGCGACCGCGAGGAACATACCAAAAATCAGACGATGGCGACAGTGGGTGACAACATCCGCGCGCTGCACAGCGCCCTGACCCGGCGCGGAAAAGACTGCACACTGGAATGGAACGCAGGCGGTCACTTCAAGGATGCTGACCTGCGGACGGCAAGGGCGTTTGCCTGGACTATGGAGAGTGAGAAATGACGATTTTGATAGATGCCGATGGCTGCCCGGTCGTAGATCTGACCCTTCAGACAGCCGCAAAATATAACGTTCCTGTGCTGATTCTGTGCGATACTGCCCACCAAATCCAGCGCGACGGCGCACAAACCCTGACGTTTGAAAAAGGTACCGACAGCGTAGATTTTGCACTGGTGAACCGCGTATGCCCGGGCGACCTTGTCATTACGCAGGACTATGGCTTGGCAAGTATGTGTCTGGCGCGCCGCGCCCGTGTATTGAACCAAAACGGCTTAGAGTATACGCCCGAAAACATCGACGGGCTGCTGTTTCGCCGCCACGAAAACAAAAAACTCCTCCGCGCGGGGAAACACCCCAAGGGCAGCCCCAAGCGAACCAAAGAGCAGGACAATACCTATAAAAATGCCTTAGAGAAAATCCTGCAGACCATATCGGCGTTATAACAAAAACAGCCTTTCCCTTGCACTTCAAATACATCGGGAAAGGCTGTTATTCACTGCTTCAACAGCAGCTTTTTCAGCGGCAGCAGGGCTGCCGGCTCGACACAGAAATTATGTATGCCCAGCGCCAGATAGGTGGGCAGCAGGGGATAGTTCTCCACCGTGATGCCGCACAGGTACACCGTGACGCTGTGGGCGATGGCAGTCTGCAGGATGCTGCTTACCAGCCGCTGCACGGCAGGCTCGGCGATGCGGGGCGCTGCCTCGGCGGCGGAGGTAAGCCCCAGCGTGTAGCGGGTCAGATCCTCAATATCAATGGCCAGCAGCTGGGCGCCGTGTTCCAGCAAATCGCCCGCCATAACGGCGGCGGAAGGGCGGTCAATGATGCAGCCCATCGGCGGGGCTACCGTTTCGATGCCCTCCGCCTTGAGCTGGGTGCGGCAGGCGGAAACCTCGCGGCAGCAATCGTCCCAAGCGGCGACGCCGTCCAAACGGGGGAACATAATGCGCAGGTCGCCCTCCTCGGCGGCGCGCAGCAGGGCGCGGATCTGGGGGCGCGATACCCGCCTGCCGTCCAGCCGCTGCTGCACCTCGGCGCTCCACGGGGCGTCGTCATCGGCGGCGGGGTTGCAGGTGCGCACTGCCAGCAGGGCGCCGTCGCTGCTTTGCAGGCGCGCACGCAGCAGCTCCAGCTGGCGTTCCTCCGAGCTGCCGTCCAGAATCGTCGATTCGGTGCGCAGGATGCCGATGCCCGCTGCGCCCTGCGGCAAAAACGGGCTGCAGCTGGCGTTGGGGGAGATATTGTCGGCAACCAGCAGCCGGAACGCCGTACCGCTTTGGGTCAGGCAGGGCAGAGCCGCCACAGGGTCGGGGGCGCGTCCGTGCAGGCGGCGCAGGGCAATCTTGCAGTCGGTCTGCGCGACCTGCACGCCGTCCGGTTCGATGATCAGCCGCCCCACGCTGCCGTCGGCGTCCAGAATGGCGCGATGCCCCACGGCGAGCGCGGCGGTGCCGTCGCCCAGCTGCACAACGGAAGGAATGCCCAACCCGCGCGCCATAATGGCGGCATGGCTGACGGTGCTGTCCTTATCGCTGGCAAGCCCCAGCACCATGCGGCGGTCAATGCTGAACAAATCACTGGGGAAAAACCGATCCGCCACCAGAATGCTCGGGCGGGTCAGGTGCAGGCGGCGGCGCGGGCGTCCGTCCAGAATATCCACCACGCGCTGGCAGACATCGCAGACATCCACGCTGCGCTCCCGGATGTATTCATCGTCCACATCGCGCAGGCGCTGGGCAAAAATCTGCTCGGCGCGCTCCACGGCGGCGGCGCCGCCCGCCCCGGCGGCAATGTAATCGCCGATCTCATTAGTGAAGGAGTCATCCTCCAGCAGGGCGATCTGAAACAGCAGGATATCGGCGTCGGGACCCTTGGCGCGCTGGCTCAGGCGGCGCAGCTCGTCCTTGGCAAGCACCACGGCCACGTCGTACAGGGCGCGCTCCCGAAACGGGTCGCACACAATGCGGTGCAGCCCGGTGGTGCCGTGGTCGATCCGCTCCACCGGACCCAGAACCAGCCCGGGGGCTGCCGATACACCGGAAAACGTATACATAAAACGACCTCCTTACGGCGGTTACAGCAAACCTAAATTGCCCAAGGTGTGGCTGACCAGCGCGGTGACGAATTCCTCCGGCACGGCGGCAGCGATGGCACGCTCGGCAACGGTTTCGGCGCGCTCCTTGCCGTCCCACAGGTCGGCAAAGCGGTCGGCGGGGTCCTTGTCAAAGCTGCCCATAAAGGTGGCAGCCAGCAGCTTGGGGGTATAGGGCAGGTCGGCGGGTACGCCCACGCGCTCGGCGGCAAGCTCCAGCGGTGCCAGGGCGCCGCGTGTGGGGGCGCTGGGGTTGGGCGCGTAGGGGGCAGGGTAGTTCATACGCTGACGTGCGGTGCGCTCAAACAGTGCCAGCTCCGGCACGCGGGCGCAGACATCGGCAAGGCAGCGCTGGTAGCTGTCCGCAAAGCGTGCCAGAAATCCGTCGGTGTCGGGCAGGATGGCGTATGCCGTGCCGCCGCACCGCCCGAACAGCCGCAGCGTGTCAAAGTAGCCAAGGGCAATGTTGCGTGCGGCGCGCTGGGGGTCAAAGTCCAGCGTGGGACCCAGGTTCCAGTGGCTGCGGATGATCTGCGTCGGCAGCCCGGTGGTATTGGGGCGGGTGATGCCCACGCCGTCAATGTCCACGCCCAGCAGTTCCTCGGCGCCCATATCCTTGGCAAGGTCCAGCGGCATATTGTCGCGCCAGCCGCCGTCAATGTACTTGACGCCGTCGATCTCGCGCGGGCGCAGCGCCGGAAAACACGCGCTGGACGCCAGCATATAGTCCTTGAGCTGCCCGGCGGGGATCTGCTCAATGGGGCAGCGGATGCTGCGCATCGTGGAAAGCTCGGTCATCACCAAGCCGAACCGGATGGGGGAATGCCGCGCGGCATCCTCGTCAATATAGCGGTCGATGGTTTCGCCCAGCGGTTCTACGTTCAGCCCGCCGCTGCGCACCACGTCCATAAAAAAGTTGTACAGCTCCTGTTTTTCGGTGGTGGCGGGCAGCTCCAGCACATCGTGCAGCTCCATGGAGCGCCAGATGTCCTCTGCCTCCTGCACCTTGCCCATGGTAAACAGAACCCCGTTCAGCGCGCCGACGCTGGCACCGGTGATGATATCCGGCACCCAGCCCAGCTGCTGCAGGGCGCGGTAGACCCCCACATGGTAGCTGCCCTTGGCACCGCCGCCCGCCAGCACCAAGGCGCGCACGGGCGCAGCGTTCTCTTTCATGGAACCACCTCCTGTGATACATATAAATAGTATAGCATATTTATGCGGGATATACCACTAGATTTTGGCAGGTACTTGCAAGAAAAATAAAAAAGTAGTATAGTAAATCTATACTGCACGCGCCGAAAACGGGCGCGGCAGCAAAACAGGCAAGCCGCAGCGGCGCAGAAAATTGTGCGGGCTTGCCAGAGTATTCTGTGAGGGAGAAATCAGCAATGAACAAAAAGCCTATTTTGGTGGTTATGGCAGCCGGTATGGGCAGCCGTTACGGCGGCTTGAAGCAGATCGACCCGGTGGGACCTTCCGGCGAAGCGATTCTGGATTACAGCCTGTACGATGCCCGCCGTGCCGGGTTTGAAACTGTGGTGTTCATCATCAAGCACGAGATCGAGCAGGCTTTTAAGGAAGCCGTGGGCGCCCGCGCCCTGCGTGCCGGGTTTGAGGTGCGCTACGCCTACCAGCAGCTGGACAAACTGCCCGAAGGCTTCGCCGTGCCGGAGGGGCGCGTCAAGCCGTGGGGTACCGCCCACGCCATTTTGGTGGCGGAGGAAGCCATCGACGATGCGCCCTTTGCGGTCATCAACGCCGACGACTACTACGGTCCGCAGGGGTTCCGGCTGGTGTACGACTACCTGTGCAGCCACGCGGACGGGGAGCGCTTTGCGTGGAGCATGGTCGGCTTTTTGCTCAAAAACACGGTCAGCGCCAACGGCAGTGTCAGCCGCGGCGTCTGCGTCACCGATGCGGCGGGCAACCTGCACAGCGTGACCGAGCGCACCTGCATTGCCCCGTATGACGGCGGCATCCATTACAGTGAGGATGGCGGCGCAAGCTGGACGGATTTGGATGAAAATTCTGTAGTGTCGATGAATTTGTGGGGCTTCACCCCCGCCTATATCGCCGAGGCAAAGGCGGGCTTTGCGGAATTCCTGCGCGAGAACCTGCCCGTGAACCCGCTGAAATGCGAGTATTACCTGCCCAGTGTGGTCACGGCGGCGCTGCAGCAGGGCAAGGCGGATGTCCGCGTGCTGACCAGCACCGACAAATGGCACGGCATCACCTACCGCGAGGATAAGCCCGAGTTGGTGGCGGCGCTGCAGCAGATGAGCGCGCAGGGTCTGTACCCGGCGGATCGGTTGTTCTGAGTTTCCAATAAGAAAAGCGCAGCCCGGCGGGCTGCGCTTTTTGTATAGGCGGACACGCAAAATGCCCGACACTTATACCTGCCAACGAATCTCCGGCTGCCCGTTGTCCTGCAAAAAATCGTTGATCTTGCCAAACGGGTCGGACCCGAAAAACCCGCGGTACGCCGAAAGCGGGCTGGGATGCGCCGATTCCAGCACCAGCACCGGGCGGTGTGCGGCGGCTGCCGTAAAAATCGGCGCGTATTGCTGCGCGGGCTTGCCCCACAAAACGGCGGCAACCGGGGTGTCGGCACAGGCAAGGGCGTATTCCAGCGCGGCGCGGGTAAAGGTTTCCCACCCGTGCTTGGCGTGGGCGAAGGCCGCGCCCTGCTCCACCGTCAGCACGGTGTTCAAAAGCAGCACGCCCTGCGCCGCCCACGGTGTCAGGTCGGTGGAAACCGCGCAGCCCTCGCCGTACACCGAGGCAAGCTCCTTAAAGATATTGCGCAGGCTCGGCGGCGCCTTGCAGCCCTCCGGCACCGAGAACGCCAGCCCCATAGCCTGCCCCGGTTCGTGATAGGGGTCCTGCCCTAAAATCACCGCGCGGACCTTGTCCGGCGCACAGGCGCGGAACGCCGCAAAGATATTTTCCGGCGCGGGGTACACGGTGGTGCGCTCGGCAGCGGCGGTCACAAAGGCGTCCAGCTCGGCAAAATAGGGCTGGGCGCGCTGGGCGTCAAAAAAAGGCTGCCAGCCGCCGGCGGGCAGGGCATCCAGCTGTTGGGTCAAAAGCATACAAAACCTCCCGGAAATCGGTATCTATTGGTAGTATACCACACCGCGCCGGGGCTTGCAATGTGCGGTAAAAAGAGGTATAATAAAACACAGTGGCGGCACGCGCCGCACAACTTACTGTAAAGGGAGAACCGATTTTATGCGTTCTATCAAAACCAAAGGCTTCAGCCTGATTCTGGCGGGCGGTATGCTGCTTGCCTTGGCGGGCTGCAATATGAGCGCCCCGTCCACCGTGGGCAATATAGGCGGGGTCGAGATCCCGTCCGGTCTGTACCTGCTGATGCAGTACAACGCCTACAACACCGCCGCCACCAAGGCGACCCTGCCGGATGGTAAAAAATCCAGCGATGTCAGCGCCGTGCTGAAAGCCGAATGCACCGGCACCATCGGGGATGAGGAGGTCACCGCCACCGGTGCCGAGTATATCCAGAAGCTGACCGACCGCTCGGTGGAATATTACGCCGCCGTAGAAAAAACCTTTGCCGAGCTTGGCGGCGAGCTGGATGCCGACACGCTGGATAGCGTCACCACCAATGCCGACAGCCTGTGGGAGTCCAACGGAAAACTGTATGAGGCAAACGGTATCGGTCGTTCCACCGTTGAAAATTACCTGCTCAACGCCCAGAAAGCCAAGAAAATTCTGGAGCTGACCTACGGCGAAAACGGCACCACCCCCGTCACCGAGAGCGAGTACAAGACCTACATCGCCGACAACTGCTATTATATCGAGAGCGTGCAGCTGCCGCTGATCAACTACACAAGCTACACCGCCGCCACCGAGGAGCAGAAAGCTGCCATTGAGGAAATCGCCGAAACCTGCCGCAAGGACCTGAGCGAAAAGACCCAAGGCGAAAGCGCCGCCGCCAGTCAGGTTTACACCGCTGCCATGACCTACGCCCCGCAGGCGATGCAGGCGATGGGCGGCACGATGGAATCCTCTCAGGCTGTGTATTACGGTGCCAGCCAGCTGTTCACCCCCAGCACTCTCTCCGGCTATGCCAACAGCGAGGATGGCACCAACAAGCTGACCGACCCGCTGGATGCCGCCCAGCCCGGCGAGTGGGTCACCATTGACCTTGACAGCTCGATCCTGGTTGCCCGCCGTCTGGACCCTTTAAGCACCGGCGCGTCCGTCAGCGACCTGGTCAAGAGCTACGACCTGCTGACCGCCATGAAGAGCAGCGATATGCAAAACGAGATGTACGCCGCAGGCGCTGCGCTCGAACACAATTTGGATGCCTCGGCCATCAAGACCTATGCAGCCTCCAAAATTAAAAAGAACGTCTGATTTTACCGCGAACACATCAGCCGGGAGCATTACCCAATGCCCCCGGCTTTATTTTGAGTCCACTTCAATCTGCAAGAAAAGAGGAACGCACCTATGACAAAAAACAAGTGGGTCAACCTTCTGCTGGAAGCCGTCGGCTGCTTTATTTCCGCGCTGGGCATTTACAGCTTTGCCGTGGCGGCGGGCGTGCCGGTCACCGGCGTTACGGGCATCTGCGCCATTTTCTACCGCCTGTTCGGGCTGCCCATCGGTATTGCCACCATTTTGCTGAACATCCCCATTGTGCTGTTCAGCTATAAAAAGCTCGGTCGTGCGTTCTTTTTGCGCAGCCTGTTCTGTATGGTTATGTTTGCCGTCTACACCGATACCATCCTGACGCACCTGCCCGTCTATCAGGGCGACCGCCTGCTGGCGACCATCTGCGGCGGCGTGATCGGCGGTATCGGCGATGCGCTGATCTATATGCAGAACGCCAGCACCGGCGGCTTGGATTTTGTCACCATGGCGATCAAGGTCAAGCACCCGCACCTGCCCTTCGGCAACCTGACCTTTGCGGCGGCGCTGGCGGTCATTGTGCTGAACGGCGTAGTTTTCCACGATGTGGACTCGGTCATTTACGGTTTGCTGTTCAACTACCTTGTGGCGGCGGTCATCAACAAGGTGATGTTCGGCTTTGCGTCCTCGATGCTGGCGCTCATCGTCACCGACAACGGCAAGGCCGCCTGTGAGGAAATCGACCGCGTGGCGGATCGCGGCTCCACCATTCTGCACGGGCAAGGCGGCTACAACGGCGACCCCAAGGACGTTGTGCTGTGCGCCTGCTCCAACAAGCAGCTGTACGAAATCGAGCAGGCGATGAAACAGCTTGACCCCCATTGCTTTATCATTATGCTGCAATCCAACGAGGTTCACGGCGAGGGATTCCGCCGTTTGGAGTTGGGCAAAACCGAGGAAAAAAAGGCGTAACCGCGCCCCCGCATACGCCAAAAAGTTCCCGAAGCCGAAGGCTTCGGGAACTTTTGTTTCTCTTATTTTCGCGCAGAATGATTCTGCGGCAAGGGGATACTGCACACCAGCGCAATGCCCAAGGCCAGCGCCAGGGCGATTTTCAGCGTTTCCACGCCCGCGTTGGCAAACAGGGCGCGGTCGTCCTGCAAAAAATAATAGGCGGTGTTGTAAATCCCCGCGCCGGGTACCAGCGGAAAGATCCCGCTGAGCAAAAACACCGTGAGGGGTGCCTTGTGGCGTATCGCAAAAGCGCGCGCCAGCGCCGTCAGCGGCAGGGTGGCAACCAGCACTGAAACCGGGGCGGTGCATTGCAGCAGGTTCAGGCACAGCAGGTAGACGATCCAGCCCACCGCGCCGGTCAGCCCGCAGACAAGGAAATGCCGCCGCGGCACATGAAAGGTAATGCCAAAGCTGACCACCGAGATCATTGCCACCACAAAATGGCACAGGTAATGCAGCAGGGCAGCGGGCAGGCTCATACCGTCACCCCCAATCCCCGGGCGGCAAGCCACGCCATGGCAACGCCGCAGGCAATGCTGCCCGCAACCAGCACGGCATCCAGCAGCCGGATCGAGCCGGAAAGATAATCGGCGTTCAAAATGTCGCGGATGCCCATCGTCAGGGCAACGCCGGGGGTCAGCACCATCAACGCGCCGATAATGGCATAGTTGACCAGCAGCCCCGGCAAAAGCAGCATGCGCATCAAAATGGCGCAAGCTGTGGCAATGGCAGCCGCCACAATAATGGTGAAGATGCGGTTGATTTTGTGGGCAGAAAGCTGCTGCGAAACCACCATTTCCAGATAGCCCGCTATACCCGCCACCAGCGCTTCCGCCAGCCCGCCGCCGAACAGGTAGCCAAAGCAGGCGGCACCCGCGGCACCCGCCAGCCGCAGCACGCGGGGCGGGGCAGGGGGCAGGGCGCGGGCGTCCTGCAGACGCTGCTCTGCCTGCTCTAAATTCAATTTACCGGCTGCCAGCTCGCGGGAAAGCTCGTTCACAGCCTCCACGCGCCCCAGATGGATGGACACCAGCGGCACATGGCGGGTCAGCGACTCGTTGGAATCGGGGCTGTGCGCCGAGGCAAAAATGCCGTTGGTCAGCACATACACGTTAAAATCCTCGATGCCCAGGCTGTTTGCCATAATTTCCATCGTCTGCTGCACGCGGAACACCTCGCTGCCGTTTTCCAGCAGGGTCTGCCCGGCGTCCAGCACCAAGGTAAACGAGCGCGTAAACAGAACCTTATCCACGAATATTCTCCCGTACAGCGTTAAATTCCGGGTAATGGGCGTACAGGTGGGCGGCAATGGCCTCCATCAGCAGGTAGTCATGCTCCGAGTCAATGTCGATGATGCCGGTGTCCATCATAACGCTGATGCCGATCTTGCCGCGCCAGAGGATGCCGTCGGTGTTGTTGGCCAAAAAGTCGCGCTTAAACACATAAATCGACGCATTTACGTCATATACATCGGGCGCCTGCTGGCGTCCGGTGAACTCGCTCTGGCAGACGCACTCCACATGGTCGTCCACGGTCTTGACCATATTGAACCACGGGTTGCGGCGTGCCTCGCAGACGCTGAAGATCAAGTCCAGATCCTGCCGCTGCTGTTTGGCGGCAAAGGCGTTTTCGATGTCGGCGGCGGTGCGCAGCGGGCTGGTGATGTCCAGATCCATATGCCAGTCGTAGGGCTGCCCGGCGCGCTGCTCCATGCGGCGCAGGCTGTCCTGATACACTGCCATCTTGGGTACGCGGTCGCCGCCCAGCTCCGCGCCGCGCGGCAGATACACGACCTCCGGATACTGCGCCAGCACCAGCTGCGCCAAGTCCTCGCTGTCGGTGTTCAGGGCAATGTCCACCGTCAATTCGGGGTGGTTTTTGACAAACAATTCGGCTGCGCTCAGCGAATAGTACACCAGCGGCTTGCCGCAGAAAACCTTCAGATTTTTGTTTTTAAAGCCCTTGCTGCCTGCGCGCCCGCAGATGGTGATCAACAAACGGTTCATATTACAGTTCCCCCAAAGTCAGTTTCAAAATTTGCAGCGCCAGCGCGGGCGGGTTGCAGCTGGTGCGCTCCTCGCCCAAGGCGTAGTCCACAAAATAGTCCATCTCGCGCTCGTAGCGGCGGTTGACGTCCTCCTCGTAATGCTCCACGGTGCCGTCGGGCAGGGTCAGCGTGCCGGCGCCGAAATCCGCCAGATAACTGCCGTCGGGGCAGAAAAGCTCCAGCTTGCGGCGGTAGCCGCGCCCGAAATAATCCAGATGCACCTCCGCCAAAAGGTGGGGGTAGCGGGCAATATACATCGAAATATCGTCAGAATCAATTTCCAACTCCGAGTAATGCCCCTTAAAATTGTATAGCTTTTCCGGTATGCCGAACAAATCTGCCAAGTAATCCCACTCGTGGATCAGGTCAATGGTCACGCCGCCGCCCAGCGCCTTGCGGGCGCTGTACACCGTGCGGTAATCCACGCCGGGGCGCCAGTCGGGCAGGTAGCTGGAGCAGATGACCCGCGCACAGTAGGGGTGCAGGTCGGGCAGGCGCTCCTTGACAGCCTGCATAACGCCGCACCAGCGCATGGGCGCCGCCACATACGCCTTTTGCCCGTTTGGCAGATAGTCGGCGGGGTCAAGGTGGGTCTGCTCAGCAGAAAACAACGGCTTTTCGATAAAAAGCGCTTCACCGCGCCCGTACACCGTGCGCAGGGCATCGGCGTGCAGGCTGGTGGGGTTGGTGATAAAAATCAAATCGTAATGGGGTGCAGCGTCGCGGATGTCGGCAAACTGGCGGTGCAGCAGCGCGGCCACGCCGTCCCGCAGGGGACGCGCCGGGTCGCTGCGCAAAGCGTCGGCCTGCAGCGTCCAGCCGCGGTCATCGCAAAGGTTGGCAAGGTTTTTCAAATGCCGGGTGCCGATGGAACCCAGCCCCACAAACAGGGCGGTCAATGTACGCATAGCTCCCCCTTATGCCTGCTCGATCTTGTCCATCAGGGCAATGGCGGCAAGGTCCTTTTCAAAGCTCCAACGGGGGGCTTCGCTGCCCTGCAAAACGCCGAAAAAGTTCGTCAGTTCGTCCACATAGGCGTTTTCTACAATGTTGTCACTGTAGCGGCTGTCATGCTCAAAGCTCGTGTAGGTGTCCACAAACTGCTTGTCGCCGTCGCGGAACTCGTACAGCGCCTTGGGGTTGCCCTCCCAGAAAAGGTGCAGCCCATCGCCGAAGCACTCAAAGCTGCGCACCGCCTTGCGGCTGACCACATCGGCAGCCAGCACGCCCTGCACGCCGTTTTTGTGGCGCAGCAGCAGGGTCACGCAGTCGGGGTAGGGCAGCCCCAGATCGCTGAGGGTGTCCTTCATCACGGTGACGGATTCCACCTCGCCGAAGGCGTCCAGCAGCCACGGCAGATCAATGCCGAAAATCTCGCGCACGCCGCCGGTGCGCACATTGCCGACAAAGAAATTTTTGTAGTTTTCCCACGGGTGCCAGTCGGGCAGGTACTGCCCGATGTGGTAGATGTAATGCACCGGCTTGCCGAACTGCTGCACCTGCGCCTTGATGTACTGCGTTTCGCGGCGGTACAGCATGGTGCTGGACAAAAACAGCGGCAGGTTTTTTGCGGCGGCCTTTGCCATATTTTCGGTGTAGCCGTCGCTGACAAGGTTCAGCTCGGTAAAAACGGGCAGACCGCAGTCCAGCAATTCGCCGATGATAGCGGCGTGGGTCAGCGGCGCGGTGCAGACAAGGGCGGCGTCGGGGTGCAGCGCGGCAGCCTCGGCGATGGTGGCGCAGGTTTCGTCCGCAAGATGCAGCTCGGCTGCCTCTTTGCGGCGGGATTCGGCAGTGTCCACGCCGATAATCTGTGTGGCAGCGTCAATTCCTTTGCACAGGCGGGCGCGGCGCTTACCCATGCTGCCCAAACCGACGATCAAAAGTTTCATAGGTCAATTTTCCTTTCGGGGTCAAAGTGCGGCACGGGGCCGTCGTAAAAGCTCTTGGGAGCAGAAAAATCAAAGTTTCGCAGCACAGCGCAGATTTTTGCGCTGGTGTCGCCGCCGTTGTAGGGGCTTTTGGCGGTGGCGGCAATGGCGGCAAACTCCGGCGAAAGCGCTTTGCGCATCGTTTCGGCAATGGCGTCGGCATCGGGGGCGCAGCCCAGAACGTTGGCGCAGATAATGCGCCCCGCCTGCCGCTTGCCGATGTTGACGGTGGGGACCTGAAAGGTCGGGGTTTCCACCACGCCGGAGGAGGAGTTGCCCGCTACCAGCGACGCATACTGCATGGCGGAAAGATACCGCTGCAGCCCCAGATTCTGCACAAAACCGGCGCGGTCGGGGTGGGCGGCGGCAAAGGCGCGCAGCGTGTCCGAGCATACCTGCCCGCCCGCATCGGCGTTGGAGCCGGTCATCAGCCAAAAGATCCCCGGCACGGATTCCATCGCGCGGCAAAGCGCTTGGCTTTGCGCCGCGGGGGAGCCTGCGTCGACGCTGGTTTCGGGGTGGTAGGTCACCAGCGCAAAGGGCTGCATCAGCGCAAAGCCGGTGGATTCGCAAAGTGCTTCCCGGCTCAGCTTGGGCAGGGTGCGGATGTTCTCGTCCCCCAGCCCGCCCACGCAAAACACGCGTTCGGGCGCTTCGCCCAGCCGCACCAGGCGGGCGGCGCTGTCGGCGCAGGAGGCAAAATGCACCGCCGCCATCTTGCTGATGCAGTGGCGGTAGTATTCGTCGGCGGCGCCCAAGGTCACATCCCCGCCGGAAATATGGGCAATGGGGATATGCCGCGCTGCCGCCGCCGTGGCTACGGCAAAAATCTCAAAGCGGTCGCCCAATACCAGCAGGCAGTCGGGGGCGCTTTGGGCAAAATATCCGTCAAATACCGTCAGTGTGCGGGCGATGGTCTGCGCCACCGGCTCGGCGGCGTCGGTAAAAATGGGGAGCCGGGCGTCTATGGCAAAGCCGTCCTTTTCAATTTCGGTCACCGTCAGCCCCAACCGTGGGCAAAGGTGAGCCCCGGTCACGACCAGCCGCAGCTGCAAATCGGCGCTTGCCGCCAATTTTTGCACGACAGGACGCAGTAAACCGTATTCCGCGCGGGTGGCGGTAACAACACAAATGCTGCGCATGGTTTCCCCTTACAGTTCGATTTTTTCGTCCTCGGCAAAGGCGCGCTTGGCGCGCAGCCCCAACACCTCATGCCAGCGCATGGGGCTTACGCCGTCGCCGGGGCGCTTGGTGGTCAGGTTTTCCTCGGTAAAAACTTCGCCCTCGGCAATGGGGCGGGCTGCCACGATGCTCTTGCGGGCAATGGCTTTGTTGGGGGCTTCGCTTGCGGTCAGGTGCTTGTGTCCGTCGCCTAAGGCGGCCTCCACATGGCGCACCGCCTGCACCATCGCCGCAAACTCGGCGGGGTCCAGGCTTGCCTGCTGGTCGGGACCGGGCAGGCTCTTGTCCAGCGTAAAGTGCTTTTCAATGACCTGTGCGCCCAAAACCGTCGCGGCTACGTCACATTCCCAGCCGGGCGTATGGTCGGACAAGCCCACCGGCAAGCCGAACTGCTCAAACAGCTCCAGCATGGCGGTCAGGTTGGCGTCCTCGTAGGGGGTGGGGTATTGGGTGTTGCAGTGCAGCACGGTTGCCTCGGGGCAGCCGCCCTCGTCCAGAACCGCCAGCGCATCGGTGATCTCATTCAAATTGCTCATTCCGGTGGAAAGCAGCACCGGGGTGCGCAGCTTGGCGACCTCCTCCAGATACGGCAGGTTGGTGATCTCGCCGGAGGGAATCTTCAGCAGCGGCAGGTTCAGCGTACCCAAAAACCGCACGCTGGGGATGTCAAACGCCGCCGACAGGTACTGTATGCCGATGGAATCGCAGTATTCCTTCAATTCGCGGTGCGCGTCAAAGGAAAAATGCAGCTTGCGGATCATCTCCAGCTGGCTCTCGGCAGCGTCGGTGGTCTGTTTCTGGTATTCCGCCTTCTCGGCAAATTTGCTGACGACCAGCTCCGGCACGGCGGTCTGGTATTTTACAATGTCGGCGCCGCACGCCTTGGCAGCGCGCGCCATCTCCTTGGCCATTTCCAGGCTGCCGTTGTGGTTGACACCGGCCTCGGCAATGATGGTAACAGGCATAATAAACCTCCGATTACTGTTGATTTTCCAGCTTGCGGCGCATTTTTTCCAGCTCCTCCAGCTGCCCCATATCCATCCAGCTGCTCTCGCTGATGGGGTACACGCCCACCTTTTCCCCGGCAAGGCGGTAGCGCTCGATCACGTCGGGAAAACCGATCTTTTCGCCGTCGCGCATTTCCTGCACAACGCGCGGCTCCACCACATACACGCCGGTGTTGGTCAAAAAGTCCAGCTCGGGCTTTTCGCGCATGGCGGCAATGCCGCCGTCCTCGCCCAGCTCCACCACGCCGTAGGGTACGGTATAGTGCTTAAAAGCACATACCATCGTCACTAAATTGCCGTGGGACTTGTGGTAGGCGTACAAATCGCCGAAATCCACATCCAACAGGGTGTCGCAGTTGGTAAAAAAGAAGGGGCTGTCGATTTTGTCCTTCAGCAGGCAAAGCCCGCCGCCGGTCCCCATAAAGACTTCCTCGTCGGCAAAATGGACCTGATAATCCTTTTCCAGCTCATTGAAATAGCTTTTGATCATACCGCGCTTGTAGTTCACGATCATCGTAAACTCGCGGCAGCCAAAGCTGCGGAAACGGTCCATGATCAACTCGGCAATCGGCTGCTCGCCCACGGGGATCAGCGGCTTGGGCAAAATTTTGGTGTAGGGGTACAGCCGGGTACCCAGCCCGCCCGCCATCATCACAACGGGGATATCCACCCGCTTGCGGTTGTCCACGTCCACGCCGTGGGCAAACACGATGTCCACAATGTGTCCGCGCTTGTCCAGAATGGGCAGCGCGTCAATGCAGTGGCTTTGCAGCATCCGGCGCGCCTGCCCGCGCTCGGAAACCGACAGGCTCAGCGGGTGATAGTTGGCAGCCTTGTCCACGGTCTGGTCGGGCGTGCCGCCCCGCAAAAAGAACTTGCGGATGTCGCCGTCCGTCACGACCGCCTGCAGCTTGCCCTGCGGGGCAATAAACAGGATGCGCTGCCCGGTTTCGTCCAGCTTGCGCAGGGTGTCCAGCACGGTAAAGCTGGGTTCAATAAACAATTCTTCGACTTTCAGCAAGGGTTTGTCCCCCTAATCATTTTTAGTTCGTGCCTTACAGCGCCAGAACCGCGTCGATGACACGGTCGCAGTCCTCCATGCTCAGGTTGGTGGAGCAGGGCAGGTTGACAATATACTTGCGGTAATCCAGCGCCTTGTCCAGCGCATAGGCTTCGTTGCGGGGGTAATCCGCCTGCTCGTGGATCAGCGCCCACACCGGGCGGGTCTGGATGCCCTGCGCCTGCAGCTTTTCAATGATTTCATCGCGGTCAAGGGCAGAATCCTTCACATACAGGCTGAAAAACCAGTGATTGGAGCGGGTGCAGTCCTCGCGGAAGGGCAGGATGCGCAGCCCCTTGACGCCGTCCAGCTTTTCCACATAGTGGTCGTACAGCGCCTTTTTGTGGGCGATAAACGCCTCCAGCCGCTCCAGCTGGGCAATGCCAAGGCACGCCTGCACGTTGGTCATACGGTAGTTGTAGCCGACTTCATCGTGCAAAAATTGCAGCAGGTCAGTCTTGGCCTGGGTCGAAAGATGCTTGGCGTGTTCCGCCCAGTCGGGGTGGTTGGACACAACGGCACCGCCCGCGCCGGTGGTGATGATCTTGTTGCCGTTAAAGCTGTAGCAGCCGATATCGCCCACGGTGCCGGCAAACTTACCGGCAAATTTGCCGGCGGTAAAGCGGGTACCCAGCGCCTCGGTGGCGTCCTCGATCAAAATCAGATGGTACTTCTGCGCGATCTCGGTCAGGCGTTCCATATCGCCCAAATTGCCGAAAACGTGTACCACCTCCAGCGCCTTGACGTGGGCGCCGGTGGCTTTGTTGTACAGCTTGCCGTCCCGCAGCTCGCAGTGCCCGGCACAGAAAGCCTCCACGGCGTCGGGGTCGATGCAAAGGGAATCATCGCAGCCGATAAAAATCGGCTCTGCGCCCATATAGCGGGTCAGCGGGTTGACGGCAGCAATAAAAGTCAGCGTAGGTACGATGACTTCATCCCCGCGGGTAATGCTCGCCGCCATCGCTGCCAGATGCAGCGCGCTGGAACCGGCGTTGCACGCCACGGCGCGGGGCATATGTACATAGTCGGCAAGCGCCTGCTCAAATTCGGTGACCTTGCCGCCGCTGGTGGACACCCACCCTGAGGTGATGGCTTCCCCGGCAAGGGCAGCCTCACGCGCGCCGAAATTCGGGACCGAAAGGGGAATAAACTGCGACATAAAATAGCCTCCTATACAAGATACGCCCGCAGGCGTATTTACACCTATAATGATACGCTTACATTATACAGCAGTTGCGGCAATACGGCAAGGGGCAAATCCCGCCGCCGGGCAGATTTTACCCCTTGCCCAACCGGGCAAAGTAGAGTATAATATATCCTGTATAGATATGTAAAGGATACTACCCGGCACTGCCCGGATACGATTGTAGGAGGAAAACCCCATGGGTAAATTCAATTTTATCAAGACCGACATCCCCGAAGTACAGATCATCGAGCCGACGGTTTTCGGCGATGACCGCGGCTATTTTATGGAAACCTACCACATTGGTGAGTTTGCTGCCGCCGGCATCGACAAGCCCTTTGTGCAGGATAACCAGAGCCGCTCCACCAAGGGCGTGCTGCGCGGGCTGCACTTCCAGAAGCAGCACACGCAGGGCAAGCTGGTGCGCGTTACCATGGGCGAGGTCTTTGACGTCGCCGTGGACTGCCGCCCCCACAGCGCGACCTTCGGCAAATGGGTGGGCGCGACCCTCTCGGCAGAGAATAAGCGGATGCTCTGGATCCCCGAGGGCTTTGCCCACGGCTTTCTGGTTTTGAGCGATGTAGCGGAATTTACCTACAAATGCACCGATGTCTATGACCCCACGGCAGAGGGCGGCATCCCCTACAACGACCCCACCGTCAACGTGCAGTGGCCCGACTGCGGCTGCGCGCATAAGACCAGCGCCAAGGACAAGGAGCATACCCCCTTTGCCGAACAGAAATTTGAATATTTTGAAAAATACTAAGGAGCCACCGTGCAAAGTCTGAAAAATACCTGGGCGGGATTCTGGAAATACCGCTATCTTCTGCAAAACCTCATCAACCGCGATTTCAAGCTCAAATACCGCCGCAGCGTTCTGGGCGTTGCGTGGAGCGTGCTGAACCCGCTGCTGACCTGCCTGGTGATGTGGGCGGTGTTCGGGGCGCTGTTCAACGCCCGCGGGCAGGGCATTGAGGATTTCCCCCTGTTTTTGATCATCGGTCAGCTGGTGTTCAACTTCTTCCGCGAGTCCACCACCATGGCGATGGAAAGCGTGCTGAAAAACGGCCCGCTGCTGCGAAAAGTGTACATACCTAAGTATATTTTCCCGCTGGAAAAATGCTGCTTTGCGCTGGTCAACTTTGCTTTCAGCTTGGTGGCGCTGCTGCTGGTGGCGCTGCTTACGCTGTCGCACATTTCTTTGCGCACGGTGCTTTTGGCGGTGTATCCCATTGCCATGCTGTTTGTGTTCAGCCTTGGCATCGGGCTGATTTTGTCCACCCTGTATGTGTTTGTGCGCGATATTATGCACATTTGGGAGGTTTTCTGCACGCTGCTGGTGTACGGCAGCGCCATCTTCTACGACCCCACCCAGATGGAAGGCTGGATGCAGACCGTCATTAACCTCAACCCCGTTTACTGGTACATCACCTCGGTGCGTTCCTGCGTGATGTGGGGGCGCGGGCTGACCGTCAATATGCTGCTGGTGCCCTTTGTGTGCGCGGCGCTCAGCCTGGGGCTGGGCGTGTATGTGTTCCGCAAAAATCAGGATAAGTTCGTTTTATATATGTAAGGAGAAACGCAAAAATGGCAGAGGTACAACCGATTATTTCCATCGACCATGTTTCGATGCGCTTTAACCTTGCAAAAGAACGCCACGAAAGCCTGAAGGAATACTTTGTGGCACTGCTGCACGGCGGCATCCGCTTTGACGAGTTTTTCGCCTTGGACGATGTCAGCTTTGACATTATGCCCGGCGACTTTTACGGGTTGATCGGTCTGAACGGCAGCGGCAAAAGCACGCTGCTGAAGGTGATTTCCGGCGTGTACAAGCCCAGCACCGGCAAGGTGACCGTCAACGGCACCATTGCCCCGCTGATCGAGCTGGGCGCGGGCTTTGATATGGATTTGACCGCCCGCGAAAATATCTACCTCAACGGCACCGTGCTGGGCTACACCCCCAAGTACATCGACTCGAAATTCGACGACATTGTGGAATTCAGTGAATTGCAGGATTTCCTCGATGTACCGCTGAAAAACTATTCCTCCGGTATGGTGGCGCGTCTGGCGTTTGCCGTGGCGACCATCACCAAGCCGGATATTCTGATCGCGGACGAGATTCTGTCCGTGGGCGATTTTCTGTTTCAGGAAAAGTGCGAAAAGCGTATGGCAGAGCTGCTTTCGGGCGGCACCACGGTCATTCTGGTCAGCCACTCGATCGAACAGATCGAGCGCCTGTGCAACAAGGTGGCGTGGCTGGACCACGGGCATCTGCGCCGCTTAGGACCCACCGCCGAGGTGACCAAGGAATACCGCAAATTTGAAAAAAAGGACGCCATGCCGGCAAAAAAGAGCGAGGAGTAACACCAATGGCAAACGACCGTCAAAAGCCTGAGCGTGACAACCTTTTAAAAATGGCGGGGCGCTTGGCAAACCCCGCGCACCTGCGCAGCGTTTTGGGGCGCACGGCAGCCATCCTGCGCGAACAGGGCGCCGAGCAGATGTGGCGCGATGTGCGCTTTCGCGTGGGGCTGGCTGTGCATAAGGTCAGCTGGCGCGACAAGGTGGATATCCCTTTAAAAAAGGAACTGCGCGCCCAGCGCGCCGAAAACCTGCAGGGACCCTGCATCAGCATTGTGGTGCCGCTTTTTAACACACCTGCGCGCTATTTTAAGCAGATGACCGGCAGCGTGCGCAAGCAGACCTACACCAACTGGCAGCTGGTGATGATGGACGCCAGCGATGCCGCCCACGCGGAGGTTTCTGCCAAGGCGGCGGCGCTGGCGCAAAAGGACGCTCGCTTTGTCTACCGCAAAATCGAAAACGGCGGCATTGCCGCCAACACCACCAAAGGGTTCGAGGTCGCCACCGGCGAATATCTGACCCTGCTGGATCACGACGATGTGATCTACCCCAACGCCCTGTACGATGTGGTCAAGGCGATTCAGCAGACGGGCGCGGATTTTCTGTACAGTGACGAAATTGTTCTGTCGGACGATTTCAAGCAGCTGGGCGGCTACCATTTTAAGCCCGATTTTGCGCCCGATTACCTGCGCGGGGTCAACTATATCACCCATCTGGCGGTGTTCAGCCGCAAGCTGCTGGACGCGGCGGGTGCCTACGAAAGCCCGGAATATGACGGTGCACAGGATCACGATTTAATTCTGCGTCTGACCGAAAAGGCAACAAAAATCCATCACATCAAAAAGAGTTTGTACGTCTGGCGCGCCGCTGCCGGCTCCACCGCCCAAACGATGGACGCCAAGCCCTACGCCATCGCGGCGGGGGAACGCGCCATCAACGCCCACCTGCAGCGCGTCGGGCTGCAGGGCGAAGCCCGCGCCATTCCCGGCGCACCGGGCGCGTTTCAGCTGCACTACGAGCTGACGGGGCATCCGCGGATTACCGTGATGATCCCCAACAAGGACCACACGGACGATTTGGACCGCTGCCTGACGAGCCTGTATAAAAATGCGGGCTACGACAATTTTGAGGTGCTGGTCATTGAAAATAACTCCACCGACCCCGAAACCGAACGCTACTACGCGGAAATTCCGCAAAAATTTGCCAACTGCCGCGTGGTGCGCTATCAAGGGAAATTCAATTTTTCTGCCATCAACAACTTTGGCGCACAGTTTGCCAACGGCGAACAGCTGCTGCTGCTGAATAACGATATCGAGGTTACCTCCCAGGACTTTTTGCGGGAGCTGCTCAGCTACAGCCAGCGCCCCGACGTGGGTGCCGTGGGTGCCAAGCTGATCTACCCCGACAACGAAATCCAGCACGCGGGCGTCATTATGGGCATCAACGGCAGCGCGGGACACAGCCATAAGGGACACCCCGCCGACGCGGTGGGCGATATGTACCGCCTTGTCACCACGCAGGATTTTATGGCGGTGACCGGCGCTTGCCTGATGACAAAAACCGCGCTCTACCGTGAAATGGGCGGTCTGGACGAGGAAAAGTTCGCCGTGGCGTACAACGACGTGGACTACTGCCTAAAGCTGTGGCAAAAGGGACTTCTGAACGTCTACACCCCCTTGGCGCAGGCGATCCACTACGAAAGCCGCAGCCGCGGGCTGGACACCCTGAGCGAAAACGCCAAGCGCTACGAGCGCGAAAAGGCAAACTTCTACGAAAAATATCAGCCGTATATCGACAATTACGACCCCTACTACAATCCCCACTTCACCAACAAGGTCGAAAACTTCAGTCTGCGGTAAAAAAACGATAAACCTGTGTTGCAACGCATAAAACTGTCGCACTGTAGGGGCGGGGCAAGCCCCGCCCGCGGCTTTACGGCGATACCGATTGTACGGGTCGGTCTGTAGGGGCGGCATATATGCCGCCCGGCAGCCATCCCGACAGGGCAACCCATCGGGTGAACCAACGTGGCAAAATGATTGCTTTTATGAGGAGCTGCTATGAGTCAAAAATCCAAACGAATCAAGGAATTGTTCGGCTACGCCTGCACCCTTACGCGGGAGCAAGGCGTGGGAGCCATGGCATCTCGTGCGGCGGGCTTTTGTAAGCGCCGGTTCTTGGGCAAAAAGGCGCGGTATCTGCCAAGCAAAGAAACCCTGCAAGCCCAGCGGCAGGATGCGGCGGCGCAAAATTTTCCCACCATCAGCATCCTGACGCCGCTGTACAACACGCCGGAAAATTTCCTGCGCCAATATATTGAAAGCGTCATCGGGCAGACCGCCCCCAACTGGCAGCTGGTGCTGGCGGATGCCAGCGATGCCGACCACGCCAAGGTCGCGGAAATCGTGCAGGAATACGCCGCCGGCGAGCCGCGCATTGTCTACACCAAAATCGAAAACAAGGGCATCTCCGCCAACACCAACGCCGCCGCCAAGCTGGCGACCGGCGCCTACCTTGCGCTGGCGGACCACGATGATATCTTAGCCCCCCACGCTGTCTACTGCGCGGGCAAGCTGCTGGCAGAAACCGGCGCGGACTTTGTGTACAGCGACGAAGCCCTGTTTGAAAAATCCCCCGTGCGCCCCAAGGTCGGGCATTTCAAGCCCGACTACGCGCCCGAATACCTGATGGCGGTCAACTACATCTGCCATCTCGCCGTGTTTAAAAAGGAACTGTTTGAAGCAGTGGGCGGGGAGCGCCCGGCGTGTGACGGTGCGCAGGATCACGATTTATTTTTGCGTATCATCGACGAAATGCAGCGCCGCGACCCCGCCGCCAAGCCCCTGCACATCCCGCAGGTGCTGTATTATTGGCGGGTACACGCGGCATCCACCAGCAGCGGCACCGACGCCAAGCCCTATGTGGTGGCGGCGGCGCAAAAGGCGGTGGCGGATCATCTGGCGGCAACCGGACGCCGCGGCACGGTGGAAGCGGGCAAATTCCCCGGCACCTGCCATATACGCTGGCAAATCGACGAGCCGCAGCCGCTGGTGTCGATCCTGATCCCCAACAAGGACCACATCGACGACTTGGAAAAATGCCTGCACAGCCTGTACGCCAAAACCACCTACGAAAACTTTGAGGTGCTGGTCATCGAGAACAACTCCGCCGACCCGGCAACCTTCGCCTACTACAAAAAGCTGCCCGAGCGGTACGAAAACGCCCGCGTCATCACCTACAACGGCGGGTTCAATTTCTCTGCCATCAACAATTTTGCACGCAGGTACGCACAAGGTCAGTATCTGCTGCTGCTGAACAACGACGTCGAGGTGCTTAACGGCGACTGGCTCACCCAGATGGTGGGCGAGTGCAGCCAGCCCGGCGTGGGCATCTGCGGCGCGATGCTGTACTACCCCGACGACACCGTGCAGCACGCCGGTGTGGTCACGGGGCTGGGCGGCTACGCCGGGCATAGCCACAAGTACCACAAGCGCGGCGGCAGCGGGTATATGTTCCGGCTGGCAACCGTGCAGGATTACTCCGCCGTGACGGCAGCCTGCCTGCTGGTGCGCACCGCCGTGTACGATGCCGTTCACGGTCTGGACGAAGCGTTCACCGTTGCTTTTAACGATGTGGATTTCTGCCTGCGCGTGCGGGATGCCGGCTGGCGCATCGTCTGGACGCCGTATGCGGAGCTGTACCATTACGAGAGCAAGTCCCGCGGCTCGGACGAGAAGGACACCGCCAAAAAAGCGCGCTTTGACGCCGAACGCGAACGCCTGTACGCGCAGCACGGCAGGGACAATATCCTGCACGACCCGTATTACAGCCCGTCGCTCTCCCTCGATTACGAGGATTTCCGCGAAAGCGCCGACCTGCGCAACCTGAAATAAAACACAAATTAAAAAGGCGTATGCCC
>CAKTAS010000015.1:0-21235 GCA_934529095.1 uncultured Gemmiger sp.
GCAAGGATGTACATCGTCAGTTCTTTAAAGTAGACGAGGTTCAGCTCGTACATTTTGTCCAGCATGGTGATGTCCTTCATCAGGGTGACCTGATGATCCTCCAGCTGGGTCTTGATGCGCTCCACGTTTTTGTCGGCGCTCTCGTAGCGGGTCTTGAGCGTTTCGATGCTCTGCACGGGCTTTTTGAAGAAGCCGAAGATGCCCTTGGACTGCTCGGTGGCGTCAAAGCCCTGCAGCTCGCCGATCAGGCTGGTGATCAACTGCCCGGTTTCGCCCATATCCTTGGTTTTTACGCGGGAGAGCGCGGTTTCCGAAAAACTGCTGAGCTTTTTCTGGCTGGCAGCGCCGTATTGCAGCACCATCTGGGAGTTGGTGATGTCGATTTTTTCGGCAAAGTCGTTGACCATCTGCTGTTCCTCGGGGGAAAGCGGCGTGTCCTCCACCTTGACGGGGGCAGCCTTTTTGGCTTCCTCGACCACCTTTTCGTCGGCGGCGGGGTCCAGCGTCAGCGTGGGGGCGTCCGCCTCCAACGTCAAAGTCGGGGCGGCGGGGGTGTTCAGATCAAGTTCACGGTTCAAATCAGCCATGGCAGGGTACCTTCCTTTCCATTATTTGGTTAAGTTTTGACTTTTTAAGATGCCGTCCAACACGGCGATATCGGTGCTGATATCCAGCGCGGCGGCGCTGTACAGCACATCCAGCTGGTTTTCAAAGGCGGCGGCGGTGGTTTCGGCGTTCTGGCGCAGCTCGCGCTGGATCTGCGCGGCGTTTTCGCCCTTGACACCGTTTTTCTCAAGCTCCGCGTAAGCGCGCATCAGCTTGACGACCTCCGGCAGGTAGTAGCGGGCAAAACGGTCGATCTCACGCGCTTTATCGGGGGCATCCGCCACAACGGCGGCAATGCTGCGCCCTGCGGTTTCCATGCGGGTCATCGCGGCGGAAAGCTGCGTGTCGGGAATTTGCGCGTTGAGGGCGTGCAGCTCGTCCAGATTGGCAGCAATGCCGTTGAGCATCGCGTCCACGTCCTCGCTGCCGGTGGCGTAGGGAACCTCGGTCTTAATGACGCGGGTGGGGCAAAAGCGGCTGCCCGCCGCGTAGGCGGCAAGGCTCAGCCCCGCTAAAATCAGCAGGTTGGACAGGCGGTACGGCGGCAGCAGCAGCGCCCCGACCAGCCACACCAGCGCGGCAAAATACAACGGCAGGACAGGCTTTTTTTGTTTTTCTACCCACTTGCTCATAGTATACTCCTTTATAAATAGCGGTCAAGGCAATACCGCATAAATTCTAAGTACCGATACGGCGAGCGAGGTGCGGCAGCTGCTAAGCCAAAAGCGCAGGCAATACTTTGTGTATTGGCGAGCATTTTGGCAACGCAGATGCTGTACCGCAGCCGCCGGAGCGGTGCTTAAGCCGTAAGGCGGGAATTGTGCGGTGTTGCCATGACTGTATTATAGAACAAATTTTGTCCGGTTGCAAGGCGATTTGTGCAAAATCCGCAGGGGTCGCTGCGATTCTAAACGCCGTTTATATATTTCCCCAATTCGCTGCCCCACGCCTGCTGCAGGCGCTCCATGCTCCATGCGGCGTTGGCGGGGCTGGTGCTGGGCAGAACCACGGCAGGTATACCGGCGGCAGCCTGCGCATATTTTGCATAAACGCGCCCCGATGCCGCCCCGTTGCAAAACACCGCCTGCACGCCCAACCGGCGCACCAGCGCTGCCACATCGTTGGGCTGCACATGGCGCATCGACGCATCGGACGCGCCGCGGATCTCGCAGCTTTGCACGGTGTCCCACAGGGCGAGGTCGTTTTGCAAAATCAGCGCTGTTTTTTCCGCGATGGTTTTCGGCTCCGGCGTGTGGGTCAGCAAAGCCAGCAGCCGCCAGAACCGGTTTTGCGGATGCCCGTAATAAAAGCCCTGTTCCCTGCTTTTGGGGCTGGGGAAGCTGCCTAAAATCAACGCCTTGGCGTGGGTTCCGCAAATGGGCGCAAAGCCCGGTCCCACCGGGGTGTATGCCGCCTTCATCGTTTAAAATGCCTCCGGCCAGAGCTGGCGGCAGATGTCCGCCACGCCGTGGGGTGCTGCGTCGGGGCCGACGATGACCGCCGCCGCCTTGGCGTTTTCGCTGCCGCTGCCCATGGCAATGCCAATGCGCGCCGCCTGCAGCATGGGGATGTCGTTGTCGCCGTCGCCCACGGCCACCGTTTCGCTGAGTCCGATGCCGAAATGCTCGGCAAGCTCCAGCAGCCCGGTACCCTTGTTGACGCCGTCCTGCAAAATATCGCAGGAGGGGCTGTCCGGGGAGCAGTATACGATGTCCAGATCGAGATAGCCGTATTTTTCCGCAAAGGCGGGCTTCAGCTCCTGCGGCAGCATGCCGAAGGCGCCGAAGGGCATCTCGACCAGATGCTGATCCTGATCCTCGCCGTCCACAATGTGGTTGTCGAGTTTCAGCTCTTTTTCCACCCGCTTGAACTCGTCATAGCCGATGTAGGCGTAGTTGGCATCGTGAAAGCTGAACCGCAGCGGCAGGTCGTGATCCTCAAAAAAATCCACCAGCGCGTACATTTCCTCCGGCGTAAAGCGATGCACCGAAAATTCGCCGGTCTTGGCGTCCGCCAGCTGCGCGCCGCCCGCGCAAAGCCACGCATCAGGGCGCAAACCCGCCAGCATTTCCGGCGTTACCCCGGCGCGGCTGCGCCCGGTTGCGATCGCCACCTTAACGCCCAGCTTCTGCACCGCCTTGATGGCGGCGACATTTTCCGCCGGGATGGTGCTGCACCCGGCAGGGCGCAGGGTGCCGTCAATATCCAAAAGCAGCAGTTTACAGGTCATGGCAAAGGCTCCTTACACTATACAGCAATATTAGAATTATTATACCAAAAACCGCCGTGTTTGTGCAACATTTTTGCAAAAAAGAGGGGTTTCTATGCACGAAAGTTTACAATTTGCCCGCCGCCGTTCCCGCCTTTGGGTGGGGTGGGTCTTAGGCGGTATACTGGCGCTGCCGCTGGTGCTTGCCCTGCTGCCGGTTCTGGCGCACAGGGCGGTGACCGCTTGGGGGGATTTCTGCCTGCCCCATTACACGGCACGGCTGGAGCTTTTACAGCAGCAAAACGCGCAGCTGCGCACAAAATTGGCTTGTCTTGCGGATGCCGAGGCGGAGAACGCCGCCCTGCGCACGCTGACGGGCGCGGCACGCACCGCCGCCGCACAGCGCCCCGCCCGGGTGTTGGCGCGGCTGCCGGGGGCGTTGGTGCTGGCAGGACACGCCGAAACCGGCTGCGCCGTGACCGACAGCGCCGGGCGGTTTGCCGGGCGCATTATCCAAAGCAGCGCCGACCGCTGCGTGATGGCACAGGCGGGCAGCGCGCAATGCCCCACGGCGGGGCTGGCTGCGGGCTGCGGCGGGCTGCTGCAGGTCCAGGGCGGCTGGCAACTGACCGGGCTGCCCCTGCACTGCCGCGACGGTGCCGGCACGGTAGCTGCCACGCCGGACGGGTTCTGGCTGGGCGTGTTTGCCGATGCGCCGCAGCCGGAAGCCGCCGGGCTGACGCAGCAGGTCGCGCTGCGGGACACCGCCGATTTCTGGGACGAAATTTATTTTGTCTGCGCGTGACGGCTTGCATTTTGTCAGGATTTTTTCTATAATTAATACAATTAGTTTTCTATCAGAAAGGTGTGTTCTGCGTGAAGCAGCCCGATTCCCCGCGCCGTCAACGCAGCCGGCGCATTGTGGTGCTGGCGGTACTGTGTGCGGCGGTGTTTGCGCTGTTTTTGGTGCGGCTGGCATGGATGCAGTTTGCCATGGCGGCGCATTACGCCCAAAAGGCGGAGGAGCTTGCCACCGCGCAGTATACCGTGACCGAGTACGCCGCGCGGGGCAAAATTGTGGATCGCAGCGGCGTTATTTTGGCACAGGACGACACCGTCTTTGATGTGCTTTTGCAGGTACCCGCCCCGCGCGGGACTTCGCTACCCCAAACCGTAGAACAACTCAGCGCCCTGACAGGCGGCAAGGATGTGGAAACACAACTTGCCGCCTTTTGTTGTACCGCAGCGGCGGGCGAACTGCCCATTTTGCAGAACGCCGATGCCGACACCGTGGCGGCGCTGTACCGCGCCGGGCTGGTGCAAAGCGGCGCCGTGCGCCTGGCGGCGCGGGGTGTGCGGGTGTGGCAGCAGGGTACGCTTTTGCCCCACGCGCTGGGGTTCCCCGGTGCCATCACTGCCGAGCAATGGCAGGATGCCAAGGCGCAGGGGCTTGCCATGGATGAGCGCATCGGGCAAAGCGGACTGGAACAGGCCTACGACACGCTTTTGCGCGGGCAGAACGGGCGCAGCATTGTAAGCGTGGACCGCAGCGGCACCGTGACCGGGCGGCGCGTTTTGTCTGCCGCACAGCCCGGGGCAGACCTCATTTTAACGGTGGACGCCGCGCTGCAACAGGCCTTGCAGGACGCGCTGGCAGACCGCATTGAAACGCTGCGCACCACCGCCGCTGCAGGCGCCGGGCGGGAAGCCTGTGCCGGGGCAGCCGTGCTGGTGGATGTGCGCACCGGCGGCATTCTGGCGGCCGCCAACTACCCAAGCTACGACCTGAACACCTACCGCCGCGACTACGCCGACCTTTGCGCCGACAGCCGCGCCCCGCTGCTGGACCGCTGCTGCCAAGGGCTGTACGCGCCCGGCTCCGCCTTTAAGCCCGCCGTGGCTGCCGCCGCGCTGCAGCAGGGGTTTTCGCCCTATGATACCGTCAACTGCACGGGGCGGTACCTCTATTACAGCGGCTACCAGCCCCGCTGCCTGCAGGACCGCCACAGCGGCGCGGTGGATCTGCGCACCGCCCTGCAATACAGCTGCAACATCTTTTTTTATGATGTCGGGCGGCGGCTGGGTGTGGATGTTTTCAGTAAAACGGCGCAACAGCTGGGACTGGCTGCCGATACCGGGGTGGAAACCCCCGCCGCTGCCGGGCGGCTGACTTGGTCGAGTGATGAAAACTACCAAGCCGGGCTGACCCTGATGGCAGCCATCGGGCAGGGCAACACAGCGCTGACCCCCGTGCAGCTGGCAGCCTACGCGGCGGCGCTTGCCAACGGCGGGCGGCGTCCCCTGCTGCATTTTGCCGACCGCGCCGTGGACGCCGACGGGACGACGGTCTGGCAGTATACACCGCAATTCATCGAGGTCGCGGGCGGCGAAAGCGTGTTTGCGCCCATCCGGGACGGTATGGTGCGTATGGCGCAGGGCAGCAGCGTTTTGCGGCAGGTCGTTGTCCCCTGCGCCGCCAAGACCGGCAGCCCGCAGCTGGCGGTGCAAAAGCCGGGCGGCGGGTACTATGTCAATTCGGTGCTGATCGGCTATGCCCCGGCGGATGCCCCCGAAATTGCGCTGGCGGTCGTGCTGGAATACGGCGGGGGCGGGTTTCACGCCGCGCCCATATTGCGGGACGTGTTCAACCTGTATTTCAGCCGCTGACTGCCCGCACGGTTTTGCAAAAATTGCGCATTTGGTGCCAACCTTGCGGTTTCGGGCGGCGCATCGTTAAATTGTTCAAAAAATATCCTTGATTTTTTACGCACACAACTGTTGCTATGTTCCGGATTTTGTGTTAGAATAAGGTCGTACAAGTGTTTGTTACAAGGACACATGGAGGGCTTGCCGTGAACGCACAATGTATTATGCTATGTTCCGGCAAGGGCGGTACCGGCAAAAGCACGGTTTCGGTGCTTTTGGGCGCAAGCCTTGCCCGTTCGGGGCATAAGGTGCTGTTGATCGAGCTGGATTCCGGTCTGCGCAGCGTGGACATTATTGCCGGCGTATACGGGCGTACCGTCTATGATATTGAGGACGTCCTGTGCGGTCGGTGCGAAGGCAGCAAGGCGATCGTTCCCAGCCCCTTGTACACCGGGCTTTCGGTCATAAGCGCCCCTTATGAGGGCGGCGAGGTTCTTGCCGCACCCCTTGGCAGGCTGGTGACCGCGATGCGCCCCTATTTTGATTTTATCCTGCTGGACACCGCCGCCGGTATGGGCGCGCCGTTTACCGCCGCCGACCGCATTGCGGACAAGGCGCTTCTGGTTTTGACGCCCGACCCCGTGGCACTGCGCGACGGCAAGATCGTGGCGGACCGCCTGCTGGCGTCCGCGCGTGAGCAAAGCGCCGTGCGGCTGGTGATGAACCGCGTCACGCGCGAAAGCTTCGGCAAGCGCGCCGCCGTGGCGGATCTTGACGAGTGCATTGACACCGTGGGCGCCCAGCTTTTGGCAGTGATACCCGAAAGCAAGCCCTTGCAGCTGGCGGGTGCCAACGGCAGCGTGCCCCCCGCCGCAGACCCGGCGGTGATTGCCGGGCAGGCTATGGCAAAACGACTTTGCGGGCAAAGGGTCCCGCTTACCTATTAAAATACACGGCAGTTTGGCCGACAAGGACGGTGGATTTTTATGACGATCGCATTGATTGCCCATGATTCCAAAAAGGAGCTTATGGCGGATTTTTGCCGCGCGTATAAGCATATCCTTTCGCAGCATACCCTGATTGCAACCGGCACGACCGGGCATCTGGTGGAGGAAAAGGCAGGGCTGCCCGTGCAGAAATTTATGTCCGGCAACTTGGGCGGCGACCAGCAGATCATGACCCGCATCGCCTGCAACGAGGTGGATATGCTGCTGTTTTTGCGCGACCCCATCGGCGCCAAGCCGAACGAGCCGTTTGAAATGCAGCTGCTGCGCGTCTGCGACGTACACAACGTACCCGCCGCCACCAACATCGCCACCGCCGAAATGCTGGTGCTGGGCTTGGGGCGCGGCGACCTGGATTGGCGCACCATCATCCCCCCGCAGCAGCTGCAGGTGTAAACAAAATTTACGTCAGCGCTGCGCGTGCAGCGTTACAAATTACAGAATTCAAAAACGGTGTGTCCGCTGGGCGGGCGCACCGTTTTTTTGTGCATAAAGCCAAAAAATTAAAAGGGTCTTTCCCCTGCGGGGAAAGACCCTTAAAAACTTCGGTCTTGTGATTACTTGGCAACCTTGTCCTTCAGACGACCGCTGGCCTTGAAGCCGGGGATGGCGGTAGGCTCCAGCTTGCTGGTGACCTTGGTCTTGGGGTTGGTGAAGTTCTTGGTCTGGCGCTCACGCATTTCAAAGCGACCGAAACCGGCGATGGTGACCTTGTCACCGCTCTTCAGCACATCACCGATGGTGCCGAAGATGCCGTCCATAACTTTTTCCACTTCGCTGCAGGAGAGATTGGTTTCGTTTGCCACTTTGGTAATCAGCTGAGATCTGGTCATAATATCATTAACTCCCTATCACTTAGGCATATTGCCCAGAATTGTTACGTTCCATATTATAGAGAAAATTGTGCGCAGAATCAAGCGTTTTTTACCAATTCCACACAAAATCGGCAAATGCCATAAAAAACATGGCAAATTTTGTTGAAAATTTCGTCACTTGGTGGATTGAAATATTTCAAACCGATACATCGTGCTTTTTTGCCGCAAAAACCCGCGCCCTTGCGGGCGCGGGTACGGGGCTGTGTTTATTTGCCGGCAGCGGCGTCGCGGTGCAGGGCAGCCACGTCCACCAGCTCCATCTGGCTGATATCGTGGTCGCCGCGCAGGGCATCCACCAGCACGCGGGCGGTGTCCATCGCCGTGATGGTCGGGATGGAAAGCTCGGTCGCCTTGCGGCGGAACTTGACGGAATCACGGTGCGGGTCGCGTCCGTGCGGGCTGGTAGAAATAATGTAATCCACCAAGCCGCTTTCCAGCAGGTCCAGCACGTTGGGGCGCGCTTCGCTCATCTGGCGCACCACGCTGCAGGGTACCATCTGACCGTTGAGGAACTTCGCGGTACCGGGGGTGCCGTAGATCTTGTAGCCGTAGTCGTGCAGTTTCCAAGCCAGCTCGGCAGCCTCGGGCTTGTCGCTGTCCTTGACCGAGATGATCACGCAGGAGCCGGGACCGGGCGTCTTGAACTGGTAACCGGCAGCCACAAGACCCTTCATCATCGCCTCGTGGAAGTTGGGCGCAATGCCCAGCACCTCGCCGGTGGACTTCATCTCGGGTCCCAGCATGGTGTCCACGCCGTGCAGCTTCAGGAAGCTGTACACAGGCACCTTGATGGCGGTGTAGGGGCTTTGCCCGTTGCGCCAAAGCCCGGTGCCGTAACCCATATCCTTGAGCTTTTCGCCCAAGGTGCAGCGCACCGCCAGATCGACCATCGGCACGCCGGTGACCTTGGAGATGTACGGCACGGTACGGGAGGAACGGGGGTTGACCTCAATGACATAGACGCGGTCGTTCTGCACCGCGTACTGCACGTTGACCAGACCCACGACCTTCAGCTCGCGGGCAAAGCGCCCGGTGTAATCGACCAGCGTGTCAATGACCTTCTGGCTGAAGGTGTACGGCGGGTAGACGCAGATGGAGTCGCCGGAGTGTACGCCGGTGCGCTCGACCTGCTGCATAATGCCGGGTACAAGGTAATCGGTGCCGTCGCAGATGGCGTCCACCTCGCACTCGGTGCCAAGGATGTACTTGTCCATCAGCACGGGGTGGCTCATATCCACGTGCTTGGTGATAACGCCCATATACTCGGTGACGTCGGCAGAGTTGTACGCCACGATCATATTCTGACCGCCCAACACGTAGGACGGGCGCATCAGCACGGGGTAGCCGACCTCCTGCGCTGCCTGCAGGGCTTCCTCCAGCGTGTAGACGGTGCGGCCCTCGGGGCGGGGAATGCCGCAGCGCTCCAGCAGCTCGTCAAAGCGCTCGCGGTCCTCCGCCTCGTCGATGGCGTCCGCCGGGGTACCCAGAATGGGCAGACCGATGTCGTCCATATGCTTGGCCAGCTTGATGGCGGTCTGACCGCCGAACTGCACCAGGCAGCCGTCGGGCTTTTCGGTGGCGATGATCTGATCCACGCTCTCGGGGTTCAGCGGGTCAAAGTACAGGCGGTCGCCGGTATCAAAGTCGGTGGAAACGGTTTCGGGGTTGTTGTTGACCAGCACCGCCTCGCAGCCGTGCTTTTTCAGCGTCCAGACCGCGTGGACAGAGCAGTAGTCAAACTCGATGCCCTGACCGATGCGGATGGGACCGGAGCCAAACACCAGCACCTTTTTCTTGTTGGGGTCGCTGCGCTCGGCAATAAACTGCGCCGCCTCGTTGTCGGCATCGCAGGTGGAGTAGAAATACGGCGTCTTAGCGGCAAATTCCGCGGCGCAGGTATCGACCATCTTGAAGGCTGCAGCAGGGTGGGCGGGCAGCGTTTCCACGCCGGACAGGCGCTGAATGGTCTTGTCCAAGAAGCCCAACTTTTTGGCGGCGAGGTACTTTTCTTCGGTCAGGGCGCCGTTTTGCAGCGCCATTTCCATATCGGCCAGGTGCTGCAGCTTGTCCAGGAACCACCAGTCGATCTTGGTGATGTCGTAGATGGTGTCGTGCGGCACGCCGCGCTTGAGGGCTTCGTACACGCAGAAGGCGCGCTCGGAGTCCTGAACGTGCAGATGCTCGATGATCTCCTCAGTAGAGAGCTTCTCAAAGTCGGGCAGGGTCATTGTGTCCAGACCCAGCTCGGTGGAGGAAACCGCCTTCATCATGGCGTGTTCAAAGCTGTTGCCGATCGCCATAACCTCGCCGGTCGCCATCATCTGGGTACCCAGCGACTTGTCGGCGTAGACGAACTTGTCAAACGGCCATTTGGGGTATTTTACGACGACGTAGTCCAGCGCAGGCTCAAAGCAGGCGCAGGTTTCGCCGGTGACATCGTTGGTGATCTCGTCCAGCGTGTAGCCGAGGGCGATCTTGGTGGCAACCTTGGCGATGGGATAGCCGGTCGCCTTGGACGCCAGCGCGGAGGAGCGCGACACACGGGGGTTGACCTCGATGACCGCGTACTCGAAGGAGTCGGGCTTTAAGGCAAACTGGCAGTTGCAGCCGCCCTCGATGCCCAGCTCGGTGATGATATCCAGCGCGGCGGTGCGCAGCATCTGGTACTCCTTGTCGGACAGGGTCTGGCTGGGCGCCACGACGATGGAGTCGCCGGTGTGGATGCCGACGGGGTCCATGTTTTCCATATTGCAGACGGTGATGACGTTGCCCTTGGAGTCCCGCATGACCTCGTACTCGATTTCTTTCCAGCCGGAGATGCACTTTTCCACCAAAATCTGATGAATGGGGGAAAGCCGCAGACCGTTGGTAGCGATCTCGTGCAGCTTGTCGCGGTCCTCGCAGATGCCGCCGCCGGTGCCGCCCATGGTAAAGGCGGGGCGCACGATAACGGGATAGCCGATGACCTCGGCAAAGTTCAGTGCATCGTCCAGATCTTCCACGACCTTGGAGGGGATGATGGGCTGGTGCAGCTTTTCCATCGTGTCCTTGAACAGCTGGCGATCCTCGGCACGGTCAATGGTGTCGGGCTTGCAGGCGAGCAGGCGCACGCCACTGCGATCCAGAAAGCCGCTGCGCGCCAGCTCCATCGAGAGGTTCAAGCCCGTCTGACCGCCGAGGTTGGGCAGGATGGCGTCGGGCTTTTCTTTTTCGATGATGCGCTCGACCACCTCCGCCGTCAGCGGCTCGATGTAGACGTGGTCAGCGATGTCGGGGTCGGTCATAATGGTAGCGGGGTTGGAGTTAACGAGAACCGTTTCCACACCCTCGGATTTCAATGCGCGGCAGGCCTGCGTGCCGGAGTAGTCAAACTCGGCTGCCTGTCCGATGATGATGGGACCGGAACCGATCACCAGCACCTTTTTGATACGCGGGTCTTTAGGCATCGTTGATCACTCCTTTTGCTGCGAGCATACGCTTGACGAACTCGTCAAACAGGAACTCGGTATCCTTGGGACCGCCGTTGGCCTCGGGGTGGAACTGCACGGTAAAGCAATTCCATTTGAAATAATCCATACCCTCGCAGGTGCCGTCATTGGCGTTGAAATAGCTCATCTTGCCGACGGCTTCGGGCAGGGTGTCCGCCATAACCGCGTAGCCGTGGTTCTGGCTGGTGATAAAGGTGCGCTGCTTGGCAGGGCTGGTGACGGGCTGGTTGGCGCCGCGATGCCCGTATTTGAGCTTGCAGGTCTTGGCACCGGCGGCCAACGCGGTGAGCTGATGCCCCAGGCAGATGCCGAAGGTGGGGATGCCGGTGTCCAGCATCTCTTTGATGTTGGCGATGATTCCGACGTTTTCCGCCGGGTCGCCGGGACCGTTGGAGAGCATCAGCCCATCGGGGTTGAGGGCTGCCAGCTCGGCGGCGGTGGCGGTGCCGGGCAAAACCGTGACGCGGCAGCCGCGCTTTTGCAGGCAGCGCACGATGTTATTTTTGCAGCCGAGATCCAGCAGCGCAACGTGCAGCGGGGTATCGACCTCGCGCCCGTCGATGACGTTGGTGGTCGGCTCAAAAGTCTGAGGGGCAGTGCAGGTCACCGTCGCCACAGCCTCGGTGACGGCGTAGGCGGTGATGGCGGGCATCAGGGCTGCCTTTTTCTCCGGCTCGGCATCGGGGTCGAACTCGGTGGTGATGGCGCCGTTCATAACGCCGCTTTCGCGCAGGGTGCGGGTCAGGCTGCGGGTGTCAACGCCCTCAATGCCGATGATGCCGTTCTTTTTTAAGAAGGCATCCAGCGTTTCCTCGCTGCGGAAGTTGGAGGGGGTCTTGCACGCTTCGCGCACAATGTAGCCCTTTGCCCAGATCTTGCCGCTTTCGACGTCCTCGGAATTCATACCGTAATTGCCGATCAGCGGGTAGGTCTGGGTGATGATTTGACCATAATAGCTGGGGTCGGTCAGCGTTTCTTCAAAGCCGACCATACCGGTGGCAAACACGACCTCACCGATGGTGGTACCGGGGCAGCCGATGCTTTGCCCGCGGAACACCTGACCGTTTGCCAAAATCAGATATGACTGCATAGTTATCTCCTACCTGTTGTGTTTAGAGTGAAGAGTTTAGAGTGTAGATTGTCAATAAACCTAATGGGATGATTGCGAATTTCCGCCGGGTTTGTAGGGGCGAGCATTGCTCGCCCGCGCCCGTTTGCCTTGCAAGAAAACCGCCCCGGAAAACGCGATACTGCGCCAAATTGCCGGGCGACCAATGGTCGCCCCTACACATTCCATATACCAAGATCGGGTGTGCGCGTGCGCACACACCGCATCTTAACTCTCAACTCTCAACTCTTAACTCTCAACCTTGTATCACAGCGTCTGCTTGGCCGCTTCCTTCATCTTGCGGCTGCCCAGATGCACCAAGGGCAGCTTGCCCTCCTTGCAGATGGGGCATTCCTCGGGGGCGTAGTTGGGCAGGTCCAGCTTGAGGGCGCTTGCCACGATGGGAATCGGGGACGGTGCCTCAGCGCGGGTGCGGTCCACCACGCAGGCAATGCCCACGCAGATGCCGCCGTTTTCTTCGATAACACGCTTGGTTTCCAGGCTGGAAACACCGGTGGTGACAACGTCCTCGGCAATGACGCAGCGCTCGCCGGGGTGGATCTTGAAGCGCTTCAGGGTCATAACATTATCCACACGCTCGGTAAAGATGGCGCGCTTGCCCATCTGGCGACCCAGCTCGTAGGCGTAGACGATGCCGCCCATTGCGGGACCGACCACAACGTCAATGTTCAGCTCCTTCAGCTTTTCGGCAACGGGTGCCATAACCTCGGCGCACTTGTCGGGGTACTGCTGCAAAAACGCCATCTGGCAGTATGCGCCGGAGTGGCGACCCGAGGAAAGCAGGAAATGCCCCTCCAAAAATGCTTCACATTCCTTCAATACTTCAATCGCTTCGCGTGCCATAGTGTAGCCCTCCTGTATATTATTTCATCTTATACTAGCATATTTTGCATATAAATGCAAGTGTTTTGTATGTTTAACTTCTGGCGCAGCCGCGGATCTCGTCCAGCGTCTTGACGCCGTGGGCGTCCATCCAGTCGCCGATCTCGGCGGTGATGCGGGTGCAAGCCTTGGGGTCAAGGAAGTTCGCGGTGCCCACCTGCACGCAGGTTGCGCCCGCCATAATGAACTCCAGCGCGTCGCGCCCGGTCAGGATGCCGCCCAAGCCGACCACGGGGATATTGACCGCGCCGACTGCCTGCCAGACCATACGCAGCGCAATGGGGCGCACCGCAGGACCCGAAAGCCCCGCAAAAACGTTGTTGAACACCGGGCGGCGCTTTTCCAGATCGACCGCGCAGGCTTGGAAGGTGTTGCACAGGCTGATGCCGTCGGCACCTGCCGCCTCGACCGCCTTGCACATTTCGGTAATGTTTTCCGCCTGCGGGCTGAGCTTGACGACCAGCGGCACCGTGCAGACCTTGCGCACGGCGCTGACGACCTCCTCGGCATCCTTGGCGCGGATGCCGAAGGCAAGACCGCCCTGCTTGACGTTGGGGCAGCTGATGTTCAGCTCCAGAATATCCACACCGGCGGCGCAGAGCTTCTGCACACCCTCGACATTTTCTTCAATGGTATGTCCGCCGAGGTTTGCCCACACGGTGGTGCCGCAGCGGCGCATGGCGGGCAGCTCGCAGTCGATAAAATGCTGCACACCGGGGTTTTGCAGCCCGATGGAGTTCATCAGCCCCGACGGGGTTTCGTACAGGCGCTCGCCCTCGTTGCCGGGCTGCCCGTGCAGGGTCAGCCCCTTGCCGGAAATGCCGCCCAGCAGGCGCAGATCCTCAATATCGGCGTACTCGGGACCAAAGCCGAAGGTGCCGGATGCCGCCACCACAGGTCCCGCCAGACGCTTGCCCAAAAAGTCTACGTGCAGGTCTGCCATCAGTCAAACACCTCCTGTGCGGGGAATACCGGACCGTCCTTGCAGACGGTGACCGGACCGATCTTGGTGTGGCAGGTGCAGCCCAGGCAGGCGCCCAGACCGCACGCCATCTTCTTTTCCAAGCTGGCAAGGCAGGGCGTGCCGGCGGCGGCGCACAGCTTGGCAACGCCGCGCATCATCACCATAGGTCCGCAGGTCAGCACGATATCATATGCGGCTGCGTCCAGCAGGTCGGTGACCAGACCGTGATGCCCCTCATTGCCGGAATCCGTCGCCACAGCGATGGTTTCGCAGTAGGGGGCAAAGGCGTCCAGCCCGTAACTGGCATCGCGGAAGCCCACGAACAGCTGCGGCTTTACGCCGTTTTCGGCAAGCTCGGCGCACAGCTGCAGCAGCGGCGCGGTGCCGATGCCGCCGCCCACGACGGCGATTTTTTTGTTTTCTGCCGCCAGCGCCGCCGCGTCAAAGCCGTTGCCGCACGGACCCGTGACCGTCAGCGCATCGCCGGGGTTGAGCGCTGCCAGCTTTTGGGTGCCTTCGCCCTTGATTTGGAACAAAAAGGTCAGCGTATCGCTGTTTTTATCGTAGGCATGGACGCTGATGGGGCGGGAAAGCACCGGCGTTTCGCCCGCGCCCCAGCACCGCAGCATATAAAACTGCCCGGCGTGGGGGCGGTGGGCGGCGTCCTGCCCGTTCAGCGCCACGTCGATGCGGCAGATGTCCGCCGCGAGGTTCTGTTTTGCGGCTACCTTAGCCGAGAAGCTTGCTGCACTCACCCTGAATATCCTCCCGCATACGCACGCATTCGTTGTAGGCTGCCTCGTCAAAGGCTACGCCGGGTTGTTTCTTGTAGGCCAGCAGGATGCCGCGGCTGGAGTTGACCACGCCGCCGTTGCCGGCGTTCATATAGCGGGCAATGTCCGCCGCCTTGCCGCCCTGTGCGCCGTAGCCGGGGATCAGGAAGAAGGTGTTCTTGTAGGCATTGCGGATGGCGGTGGCTTCCTCGGTGTGGGTGCCGCCGATGACCAGACCCACGCTGGAGTAGCCGTGCTCGCCCATATAGTCCTTGCCCAGCTCGGTCAGGCTGTCGCCGACGAGGTCGTAGATATGGCGTCCGTCGTCCAGCTTTTTGTACTCAAAGTCCTTGGCGCCGGGGTTGGAGGTGCGGCACAGCACAAACACGCCCTTGCCCTGCTCGGCGCAGTACGGCAGATACGGGCTGATGGAATCCAGCCCCATATAGGGTGCCAGCGTGATGATGTCCGCCTCAAAGTCGCCGGTAAAATGCGCTTTGGCGTACATTTCGGCAGTCTTGGCGATGTCGCCGCGCTTGATGTCCGCAATGACGGGCAGCCCGGTGGCGCGTGCCAGCTTGAGGGTTTCGGCATAGGCGCGCATACCGTCCAGACCTAAGGATTCATAGTAGGCGATCTGCACCTTGTAGCAGCCCGCCACACCCTTGGTGGCGTTGATCAGGGCGCGGTTGAACGCCACCACGTTCTCCCCTGCCGTCTTGGCGGCATCGGTGGCGGGCAGATAGCCGATCTCGGTATCCAGACCCACGCAGACCGGTCCGTTGGCGGCAACGCTCTCGTACAGTTTGTCCATGCTGGTAATCATCTTTATATCCTCCCGTATTTATAATGTGTTATTCCTCGATCTGAAAGGTGACCTTGCCGCCCTTGAGGGTGGTGACCACCTTGCCGTAGAGCAGCGCGCCGTCGTAGGGGCAGTTTTTGCTCTTGCTGTGCAGCTCGTCGGCGCTGACCTCGTACATATGGTCAAGATCGACCAGCACCAAGTCGGCGTCGTAGCCGGGGGCGATCAGACCCTTGCGGTCCGCCAGACCCATCACGGCGGCGGGACCGGCGCTCATCAAAAAGCTGAGCAACTCCAGCGGCAGGCGCTGTTCGCGGCAGAGCTTGGTGTAGCAGACGCCGAAGGCGGTTTCCAGCCCGACCATCCCGGCTGCGCCTTTTTGCTTTTCCTCGGCGGTGTGGGGGGCGTGGTCGGTGCCGATGCAGGTGACGGTGCCGTCCTTGATGGCATCGATGAGGGCGGTCACGTCCTCCGCCTTGCGGATGGGCGGGTTGACCTTGTATTGCAGGCGGCTGTCGTCAAACCAGAGGTGGTGCGGGGTGACCTCGCAGCTGACCCGCGCACCGCGCAGGCGGCTCATCCGGATGGCATCGACGGCTTCCTTGGTGGAAACGTGGCACATATGCAGCCGGGTGCCGTAGTATTCGGCAAGGTGGCAGTTGCGCACGGTTTCGATGTTTTCGGCAAGGCGGTAATCCCAGGGGCTGATCTCGCGGTCCTCGGCGTGGGACATCACGGTCAGACCGCGGTCGGTGGCAATGGCAAAGACCCGCGCCATAACGGCGTTGTTCATCACGCCGTTGCCGTCCTCGGTGATGAATTTGACATCCTCGGGCAGGGTGAGCAGGTGGTCGATGCTTACGCCGTCAAAGTCCTTGGTGATGGACACCGTCTGGTTGGCGTCGCACAAACCGATGCGGGCTGCTTCGGCTTCGACCGCGCGGGCGATCTCGGCGCTGGAGCAGACCGGCTTGGTGTTGGGCATCAGGTTCACAAAGGTGTACCCGCCCGCCGCAGCGGCGGCGGAGCCGGTGGCGATATCCTCTTTATATTCAAAGCCGGGGGTGCGCCAGTGGCAGTGGGTGTCGATAAAAGACGGCAGCAGCGTGCGTCCCTTGGCGTCCAGCACATCCTCGCCCTCGGGCAGGGGCAGCCCCAGACCGAGCGCGGCGATCTTGCCGTCCTTTACCCAGACCTCCAGCGGCTTACCGTTTGCGTCCTTTGCATTGCGGATCAGCATAATTTACTCCTTTTAGCGGGTTTTACAAAAAAAGACTTTTCCCGAAAACGGGAAAAGTCAAAAAGAAATACCTCGTGCAGCGCACAGAGAAAAGAACGCCCCACGGTTGATTTTATGACCAACGGCAAACAACGGCATAGTGGCGCTCCTCTCGTACACAGTTTTTTATATTGTACCACGCCGCAAGGGTGGCTGTCAATGAAAGTCGCATCTTGCCGAGTTAGGGATTTTACAGAAATTTTTCCAAACTTTTGGACATTTTGACAATTTTTCAAACGGTTGCCATTTGGCAAAAAGTGTGCTACTATAAAAGATGTGTATAGAGGTTACTTATAGGAAGAGGGATTTTGTATGGGTCTGTGGGAGGACGCAAAAAATATCCGGGACAAGGACCCCGCCGCCCGCAATGTGGCGGAGGTCATCATTCTGTACCCCGGTTTTCATGTGCTGGTCACGCACAGGATCGCGCATTTTTTGTATAAGCACCACTGTTTTTTCCTGGCGCGGCTGGTCAGCCAGCTGGCGCGGCACCTGACGGGCATTGAGATCCACCCCGGTGCCACGATCGGGCGCAAGCTGTTTATCGACCACGGTATGGGCATCGTGTTCGGCGAAACTGCCGAAATCGGCGACAACTGCACCATCTACCACGGCGTGACCTTGGGCGGTACCGGCAAGGATACCGGCAAGCGCCACCCGACCTTGGGCAACAATGTGCTGATCGGCGCGGGTGCCAAGGTGTTGGGACCGGTGTATATCGGGGATAATGTGCGCGTGGGCGCGGGCAGCGTGGTGCTGAAAAACCTGCCCGCCAACGCCACCGCCGTGGGCGTGCCCGCCGAGGTCGTGCGGGTGGGCAGTATCAAGTGCTGCCCGGCGGACGATCTGGACCAGCAGGATCTGCCGGATATCGTGAACCAGCGCATCAGCCAGCTGGAAGCCCGCCTGAGCCGTTTGGAGGCGGAGGCGCAGGGCGAGTTCCCGCCCGACAAAACGAAACCGTAACGCAGCAGCGTTACGGTGAGAGTTGAGAGTGCAGAGTTTAGAGTTAAGATTTGGTGTGTCCGCGTAAGCGGACACATTTTTTATTATGGGGCGGAAAAGCCTTCCCCCTTTGGGGGAAGGTGGCGCGCTCGCGCGCCGGATGAGGGGGAAATGTCCGGCAGTTGCCCCCTCATCAGTCACCTGCGGTGACAGCTTCCCCCAGAGGGGGAAGCCTTTCGTGCGGTTTAGCCGTAATGTTCACGTTACCGTTTTGTCGCGGGCGGGGCATACCCCGCCCCTACCGCGCAATGATTTGTATTGCCCCGTAGGGCGGGGTGACTCCACCCCGCCGGGGAATTTGGCAATCACCGCAAATTTCCCCCTCATCAGTCACCTGCGGTGACAGCTTCCCCCGGAGGGGGAAGCCTTTCCTTTTTCCCTTTTACATCCACCCCAACGTCTTGGCGTAGGCAAACAGCACCGGCATAAGCCAAAGCCCCGCCCAGCACACCGCAAAGGTCGCGGCGATGCAGCGCCGCCAGCTGCCGCGTTTAGCCGCCGGGGCGGAAAGGCACTCCGCCGCGGTGGCATTTTTGCAGGGCAGCTTGAACAGCAGTTCCGCCAGCATAGCACCATAAAAACACACCGGTGCCAGGTCCGTTAAGCGGGGAATCAGCGTCATATAAAACGCCACCGTCCGTATGTCGCTGCCCGTCAGCGAGTACGGCATACCCAGCGCGTAATTCAGCACGCCCATATCCAGCATATCGCCCTCCAGCGCGGCGGGCAGTACCATAAAAATCATCAGCACCGCACCGGCTGCCAGCACGGCATCCACAAAAAACAGCACGCCGCCGCAGCGGTTTTTCAGGGTGGTCAGCACCAAAAACGGCACAAGCAGCAGCAGCCATTGGGGATGCCACAGCACAAGGGCAAACAGCAGCCCGAACACCGCCAGCCCCAGATACAAAACCGCGTTGTCGCGCTTGGCGGGGGTCGCCGGGGTGTACAGCCACGCCGCCACACAGATGACCGCCATCGCCATACCGAACAGCGACGCATCCATCACCCCGCCGGGGAAGCACTGCGCAAACAGGCGATCCGCCATCAGCGTGTTAAAAAAGTCCGCGTCGCCCGTGCGTCCCCGGAACAGCAGCGCCGTGGGCAGGTACAGCCAAAAGGACGCCGCCATATACCCTGCCACGCGCAGGGGGCGTTTTTCTGCCAAAAGCAGCAGGGGCAGCAGCAAAAACAGCGGGAAAAACTTGCACACCAGCCCCGCGCCCATGATCAGGCTGAATTTCCACAATTCGCCCTTGCGGTACATCAGCAGCGCCCACAGCACAAAGAACAGGCATAGGCTGTCGTACTGTCCCATGACCGCCACCGTCAAAAAGCTGAGGGGGTTCAGCCAAAAGGCAAAGGGCGCCCACGCGCAGGCGTCGGCATCGCAGCCGTATGCTTTGGCGAGCTTGCCGGTCAGCACGCCGCAGCCCAGCCAGAACACCGTTCCCACCGCCTTGCACCACAGCGCCAGCGTCACGTCGCTGAACGCCGCGCCGGTCAGCTTTTCCAGCCCGTAGAGCGGCAGCTCCCACAGGGCGTACAGGATGTACACCGCAATGTTGTAGTGCGCGGCGTTGCTGTAAGTGTAGCCGTACACGCGGGACAGGGTGTTTTCGTAAAAATTAAAAAACTGCCCGTCAAAGGTGCTGCGCAGCAAAATGTAAGCGTGGCGCGCCGTTTCCAGAATATCGGGGTGCGCAAACAGCAGGTACGCCGCCGCCAGCACCAGCGCAAACAGGGCTTTTTCCCATTTTTGCGGCGCGGCGGGCAGGGGTCGTTTTTTCAGTTGCAGGGTCATTGTCGGTAGCTCCTTATTGTTTCAACTGCTCCTCCAGCCCGGCGCGGGGCGTGACATAGACGGTGGTGTACACCTCGTACAGAACCATACCGGGCTTGGCGCCGTTGGCTTTCCAGATATTTTTGACCTCGGTGGTGTCCACCGCGACCTTGACGCCGCCGTTCTGGCTGGAATGGATGACCGCCAGCTCGGCTGCCTCCTGCTTGGTGGAATCGGGGATCTCCTGCCCGCGGCTCATCACCACACAGTGGCTGCCGGGCGCTTTTTGCACATGGAACCACAGGTCCTTGCCGCGCGCGGTGTGCAGGGTCAGCTTGTCGTTTTGCAGGTTGTTGCGCCCGACCAGAATTTCAAACCCGTCGCCGGAGCGGTAGCGCAGAAAATCCGCGGGCTTCTGCTTGCGGTCGCGCTGCTTGTAGTATTTCAGGTAGCCTTGGTTTTTCAGCTCGGCGCGGATCTCATTCAGCGCCGCCTCGCCGGGGGCGGACTCGACCTCATACAGCACGGTGGCAAGGTATTCGATCTCCGCCTCGCCCTCGACCAGCAGCTTTTGCAGCATAGCGTGGGCGGTCTGCTTTTTCTTGTAGTCCTTAAAATATTTCTGGGCGTTGTCGTTGGGCGAAAGCCGGGGGTCGAGCTTAATGGTCACATCCTCGCCGGTGTAGTAGTTCTGCACGGTGACCTGCCGGTCGCCCTTGTGCAGCGCCCACAGGTTGGCTTGCAGCAGTTCGCCGTACAGGCGCAGGGTGTCCGCCTTGGCGGACTGCGCCATTTCCTCGCGCCGGGCTGCCTGCTTGCGCACCGCGCGGTCGTGCATATTGTGTACCGCCTTGTACAGCTCGCGGCTTTTCTGGCGCAGACGCTCGGCGCGGTCCTTGGTGGCGTAGTAGTCCTCCAGCATTTCGCTGTAGGTGGCATACTGCGTCAGCAGCGCGGCGGCGCCGTACTGCTGCGGCACAAAAAAGCTGAATTCCACCGGGCGCGGCGGCTCGTCGCCTTGGGCGATGCGCACCGCCGTGGGGGTGCCGCCTGCGGCGTGTTCGGCTTTCAGGGCGTCCAGTGCGGCGGCGAGCTTGGTTTTTTCGGCGGCGGTCAAATCACACGCCAGCGCCGGGGTTTCGCCCAAGGCGCGGCAGACAGCCTCCCGCATGACAACGGGACCCACCCCTGCCACCGATTTGCCCAGCGCCGCGGCAACGGGCAGGTCTTTTTCGCAGGCGGCTGCCACCATGGCGGCGGCGCTTACCTGCAAAAAGTCGGGGCGGGCGGGCTTGGGCGGCAGCGTGTAGGCAAGACCGGGCAAAAGCTGGCGCACCTCGCTGTCCTCAAAATCCACGCGCTTTAAAGCGTCGATGATACGTCCGTTTTGTACCAGAACCAGGTTGGAGTACCGCCCCATCAGCTCGACCGCCATCGTGTTGGTAACAAGGTCGCCCATCTCGTTGGTGCAGCGAAAATCAAAATACACAATGCGGTCGCCGGGCTCGCGGCGCAAATCGACCAGCCGCCCGCCGGTCAGATGCTTGCGCAGCAGCATACAGAAGCCGGGGGGCGTCATGGGGTTTTCAAAGGTTTCGCGCGTTAAGCAGACGCGCGCCGAGCCACTGCGTGCCGAGAGCAGCAGGCGGTGGGTATCGGTGCGGGTACGCAGGGTGATGAGGACCTCGTCGCGGGTCGGCTCAAAAATTTTGTCGATTTTCGCGTCCAGCAGGGTGGTTTTCAGTTCCTCCGCCACAAGGGCGAGAGTTGCGGCATCTAATGACATA
>CAKTAS010000016.1:0-20515 GCA_934529095.1 uncultured Gemmiger sp.
CGGCGGAACAGCTCGTGGCGGGTGTAGCTCAGGAAGCTGCGGCTGTCGGTCAGCATACCGATGAAGTTGCCCAGCAGGCCAAGGCGTGCCAGCGTCTTCATCTGCTGGTACATACCGTCGTCGGTGTCGCAGAACCACCAAGCGGAACCCAGCTGGATCTTGCCGGGAACTTCGTCATCCTGGAAGGGTCCCAGCAGGGTGCCCAGCATATCGAAGTCGGCGGGGTTCAGGCTGTACAGAATGACCTTGGGGCATTCGTCGGTGGCGGTCAGCGCGCTCAGCAGGCTGCTGATGCTGGCGCTGCAATCGGTCACGGCGATCATATCATAGCCGGTGTCGGGACCCAGCTTGCGGAACATCTTCTCGTTGACGTTGCGCAGGCAGCTGTAGTGCATCTGCATAACAACGTGGTACTTCTTGTACAGACGACCCAGTGCCAGCAGCACATAGGTGGTGTAGGCGTCGCCTTCCTCTTGGGTCAGGGCTTCGCCCGCCATCGCCTTCTTGAAGGCAGCGGTAGCCTTGTCGGCGTCGGTCTCCACAAAGGGAACGTAGTCCAGACCGTGGTCAGAGGCGCGGCAGCCCATCTCCACAAAGAACTGCAGACGTTCGTCCAGTGCCTTGACAACGCAGTTGACGCAGGCGAACTTGCGGCCAACGACGTTCTCCAGCTTATGGATGTAGTCGGCAAAGCCTTCTTTGCGGATGTTCAGCGCCTTGTCGGGGCGGAAGGAGGGAGCGACCACGACCTTGATGGAGGGGTCCTCTTTGATCTTCTTGTGCCATTCCAGCGTGTCGATGGGGTCATCGGTGGTGCCGACCATGGCAACGTTGCTCTGCTCAATCAAGCCGCGCACGGTCATCTTGGGGTCGTGCTGCAACTTGTCGTTGCACAGGTTCCAGACTTCCTCGGCGGTTTCGCCGTTCAGCACGCCCTCATAGCCGAAGTATTTCTTCAGCTCCAGATGGCACCAGGTGTACATGGGGTTGCCGATGGCCATTTCCAGGCTCTCGGCAAATTTCTGAAAACGCTCGCGGTCGGGCTTGTCGCCGGTGATGTATTCCTCCGGCACACCGTTGGAGCGCATCACGCGCCACTTGTAGTGGTCACCGAAGTAGTAGTCGCTGCCGTCAGCCAGAACCTGATGACCGCCCAGCCAGACCTGTGCGATGTTCTCAAAGCGGCGATCCTCATAGATTTCCTGCGGGGGAATGTGGCAGTGGTAGTCCACGATGGGCAGCTTGGCGGAATAATCGTGGTACAGATGCTGCGCGGTGGGGGTCTCCAACAGGAAGTTCTTGTCCATAAAAGCCTTCATTGTACAGACGCTCCTTATAAAAGTGATAAATAGATAAAAACGTGTGCGGCGGGCGGGCGCACATACTTTGCGCACCCCAAATGCCCCAAAAACGCATACCTTGCTTGTATTATACATAAAAATTGCTGCAAGAACAAGTTGCGAAAATTGCGCTTTAGCTGAAAATGTAGCCAAAAAATGCGGTCTTTTGTTGTGCAGTATGTGGAAACCCCAAAATGGGGCAAAATGTGCGCAAAATATGTGCGCTATGCCAAGTTAGAATCTTGACGCGCGTCCAAAAACAAACTACAATAAAGCTATCAGCGGGGCAGTCTGCCCCAAGGGCAGCACGGAATTTGCGCCGCTGCCCCGGTAACAGAAACGAGTAAGGAGAGCGTTTATGGAAACCTTAAACTATGAAGTTCTGGAAAAGTCCGGCTACACCGGCTACATCAAAAAGTCTGCCCCCGAAAAGGTCCTGCAGTTCGGCGAAGGCAACTTCCTGCGTGCCTTTGTGGATTACTGGTTTGACATTGCCAACGAAAAAGCCGACTGGAACGGCAAATGCGTGCTGGTACAGCCCATTGCTCCCGGTCTTGCCAAGATGATCAACGAGCAGGAGGGTCTGTACACCCTGTACCTGCGCGGCAGCGAAAACGGCAAAAAGGTGGACGATAAGCGCGTGATCTCCAGCGTGTCCCGCTGCCTGAACCCGTATGAAAAAGAGGGCTTTGCCCAGATGATGGAAGTCGCCGCCAGCGATGACCTTGAGATCATCGTTTCCAACACCACCGAGGCCGGCATCGTCTACGACCCCGCCTGCAACCTGAACGATGAGCCTGCCTCCAGCTTCCCCGGCAAGCTGACGCAGGTGCTGTACCACCGCTATCAGGCGGGCAAAAAGGGCATCATCATGCTGGCGTGCGAGCTGATCGACAACAACGGCAAAGAGCTGCTGAAGTGCGTCAACCAGTACATTGACCAGTGGGGTCTTGAGGACGGCTTCAAGAAGTACGTCAACGAGGACTGCACCTTCTGCGGCTCTCTGGTAGACCGCATCGTACCCGGTCGTATCCGCGACCCCAAGGAAGTCGCCGAGCTGGAAGCCAAGCACGGCTACGCCGACCCCCTGCTGGACGTGGGCGAAGTGTTCGGCGTCTGGGTCATTGAGGGCGATACCAAGCTGAACGACGTGCTGCCCTTCCGCAAGGCGGGCATCGAGAACCACGTCTTTGTCACCCCCGATATGAGCCCGTACAAAAAGCGCAAGGTGCGCATCCTGAACGGCGCCCACACCGGCTTTGTGCTGGGTGCTTACCTTGCCGGCTTTGACATCGTGCGCGACTGTATGCACGACGCCACCGTTCTGGGCTATATGAACAAGATGCTGAGCGACGAAGTCGTACCGATTTTGCCCTTGGATCAGGACGATTGCAAGAAGTTTGCCGCCGCCGTGCAGGACCGCTTCAACAACCCCTTCGTCAACCACGAGCTGATGAGCATCTCGCTGAACTCCACCTCCAAGTGGTGCGCCCGCAATATGCCCTCCTTCCTCGAATATGTCGAGAAGAACGGCAAGCTGCCCACCTGCCTGACTATGAGCTTTGCCGCCTACATTGCCTTCTACACCAACGATGTGCAGGCACTGACCGACAAGGGTCTGGTCTGCAAGCGCGCCAAGGGCAACGAGTACACCGTGTCCGACGACCGCTGGGTGCTGGAGTTCTACAACGAGCATAAGAACGACGACGTACCCACCCTCGTCCACGCCGTTATGACCAACGAGAAGATGTGGGGTCGTGACCTGACGCAGGTACCCGGCTTTGAGGCGGCTACCGTCAAGAACCTGACCCTCATCCGTGAGCAGGGCGCACTGGCTGCCTACAAGAGCTGCCTGTGATCGACAAATAAGAAATCATAAAGAATAAATAATAAATATCGTGCAGCACATTGTATTATGTGCTTATGTGCCGCCGCGGGCGGCATACCCATTTATTATTTATTCTTTTTTCTTTATCATAAAAAAGTAAGGAGTTCCCTATGCCCATTGCCATCAAAATCAACCCCGCCGACAACGTGGTCGTGGCGCTGCATCCCATCGCCAAGGGTACCGCTGTTCCGGTGGAAAACACCACCGTCACCGCTGTGGAGGACATCCCCCAAGGTCACAAGATGGCGATCGCACCCATCAAGACCGGCGAAAATGTCATCAAGTACGGCTTTCCCATCGGTCACGCCACGGCGGATGCCGTACCCGGCACTTGGATGCACACCCACAACATCAAGACCAACCTCTCCGGCGAGATCGAGTACAGCTACCACCCCGATGTTCACCCGCTGACCCCCGCCCCCGCCGAAACCTTTATGGGCTACCGCCGCAAGGACGGGCGCGCCGCCATCCGCAACGAGATCTGGATCATCCCCACCGTCGGCTGCGTCAATGACTGCGCCAAGGCGCTGGTGCGCGACAATCAGGATCTGGTCAGCGGCTCCATCGACGGGCTGTACACCTTTACCCACCCGTTCGGCTGCTCCCAGACCGGACACGACCACGCCCAGACCCGCAAGCTGCTGGCTGCCCTGACCCGCCACCCCAACGCGGGCGCGGTGCTGGTGCTGAGCCTTGGCTGCGAAAACCTGACCCACGACCAGTTCCTGGCGGAGCTGGGCGCGTATGACCCCGACCGCGTCAAGTTCCTGACCTGCCAGGATGTCGAGGACGAACTGACGGCAGGACGCGAAATTTTGAAGGAGCTGGCTGCCTACGCCGGGCAGTTTAAGCGCGAGGAGATCCCCGCCAGCGAGCTGGTGGTCGGTATGAAGTGCGGCGGCTCGGACGGCTTGTCCGGCATTACCGCCAACCCCACCATTGGTCGTTTCAGCGATATGCTGTGCGCCCGCGGCGGCTCCACCGTGCTGACCGAGGTGCCGGAAATGTTCGGTGCCGAGGGCTTCCTGATGAACCGCTGCCAGAACGAGCAGGTGTTTGACAAGGCGGTCAGGATGATCAACGGCTTTAAAGAGTACTTTATCAGCCATAACGAGGTCGTCTATGACAACCCCAGCCCCGGCAACAAGCAGGGCGGCATCACCACGCTGGAGGATAAGTCCTGCGGCTGCGTGCAAAAGGGCGGCTCTGCGCCCATTATGGACGTCATCGACTACGGCGAGCCTGTCACCACCAAGGGCTTGAATATGCTGTACGGTCCCGGCAACGACTTGGTTTCCGCCACCGCGCTGACCGCCGCCGGTGCGCATATGGTGCTGTTCAGCACCGGGCGCGGCACGCCGTTCGGCGCACCCGCCCCCACGCTGAAGATCGCCACCAACAGCCAGCTGGCAGAAAAGAAAAAAACGTGGATCGACTTCAACGCCGGTGTTGTGGCGGACGGTGCCTGCACCCTGGACGAGGCGGGCGCCGACCTGTACCGCCTGGTGCTGGACGTGGCAAGCGGCAAAAAGACCAAGGCGGAGGAAAAGGGCTTCCGTGAAATTTCCATCTTCAAGGACGGCGTTGTGCTGTAACAAAAAAGGAGCGATTTTATGTCTAACCTGACGTTTGGCATCTACGAAAAGTACGGTGTTTCGTACAAAACTATGACTCTGACCGACGGTGAGTACGCCCTGACCATCACGCCCGAAAAGGGCGGTATGGCGACCTCCTTCACCAAAAACGGGCAGGAGTATCTCTGGCTGCGCGACAAAAACTATGAATCCACCGACCGCCCCCGCTGCGGTGTGCCGATTTTGTTCCCCAACTGCGGCAAGCCGGACGGCGGCGTGCATCACTTTGCCGGTGCCGACTACCCCATGGAGGTACACGGCTTTGCTGACCTGCTGCCGTGGCAGGTCAGCAAGGCGACCGATGCCGCCGTGGAGCTGACGCTGACGCCCAACGGTCTGACCAAGTTTGTCTACCCGTTTGATTTCAAGCTGACCATGCGCTACACGCTGGACGGCAACCGCGCAGGGCTTGCCCTGACGGTGCAGAACACCGGCGACAAGGTGCTGCCCTACAGTGTGGGCTTCCACCCGTATTTTGCCGCCAGCAAGCTGGACAATGTCAGTTTTGCCATCGACGCTGCCACCTGCAGCGAGAACGCCAAGGGCGAGCAGCCCACCGCGCCCGAAACCATCACCCTGACCCGCAAGCCGGGCAGTGCGGATTCCATCCGCCTTTTGACCGGCGTCAAGTCCCCCATGCGGTTGGAGGATGTTGTCAGCGGACACAAGGTCGAGGTCGCCTTTGACGAGCCGAATTTCGGCAACGGCGTGCTGTGGCAGCAGGATGCCGAGAGTTTTGTCTGCATGGAACCGTGGAACGGCTGGGCAAACTCCGTCAACGAGCCGGGCAAGCACGAGGAGCTGAACCCCGGCGAAAGCAAGACCTTTGCGTGGAGTATTGCGATCGACTGAGCATACTTTGTGTACTTTCTTTGGACGCCCAAAGAAAGTACCAAAGAAAGGCGCCGCTGAAAATGGCTTCCCCCTTTGGGGGAAGCTGTCACCGCAGGTGACTGATGAGGGGAAAATTTGCGGCTGATGCAAAATTCCTTCGGCGGGGTGAGGTCACCCCGCCCGCGACCCAACGGTAACGCAAAAATCACGGGTTTATGCCGCGCCCTTATAAAAATGTGTCCGCAAAGCGGACACACCGAAACTTAACTCTAAACTCTGCACTCTCAACTCTGCGCAGGGGTCACCCCGCCCTACAACGCAAACACAAATACCGCCCCGAACCCTACGGTTCGGGGCGGTATTTTTATAGGCTGTCAGCCTTACCGGGCTTCGTAATCCTCCGCCAGATCGTCCAGAATGCGCTGGCTGGTTTCGCGGGTGTCGGTCATACGCACGGCGTTGCGCAGGGGCAGCACGGCGCGCGGCGTGACGGAAAGCTCATCCACGCCGATGGCAAGGAAGGTTTCGGTCAGCGTCAGGTCCGCGCCCAGCTCGCCGCAGATACCCACCCAAATGCCGTTCTTGTGGGCATTCTCGGTGACCATCTGGATCAGGCGCAGCACGGCGGGGTGATGCGGGTTGTAGAAGCGACCCAGATCGTTGTTCTGGCGGTCACACGCCAGCGTGTACTGGGTCAGGTCGTTGGTGCCGATGCTGAAGAAATCCACTTCCTTGGCCAGGCGGTCGCTGATCACAGCGGCGGCGGGGGTTTCGATCATAACGCCGATCTTGACATCGTCGCTGTAGGGGATACCCTCATGCTTGAGGTCGCGCTTGACTTCCTCGCACATGCGCTTGGCTTCGCGTACTTCCCACACGCTGGTGACCATAGGGAACATGATGCCCAGTTTGCCGTAGGCCGAAGCGCGGAACAAAGCGCGCAGCTGCACACGGAAAATCTCCGGGCGGTTCAGGCAGATGCGCAGCGCGCGCATACCCATGGCGGGGTTGTCCTCCTTGGGCAGGTTAAAGTAGCCGATCTGCTTGTCCGCACCGATATCCAGCGTGCGGATGATGACTTCCTTACCGTCCATATCGGACAGAACCTGCTTGTAGGCGTTGAACTGTTCGTCCTCGGTGGGGTAGTCCTTGGTGTTCAGGTACAGAAATTCGCTGCGGAACAAGCCGATGCCGCCGCCGTCGTTGACCTGCACGGCGTGGACATCCTCCGGCGAGCCGATGTTGCAGTAAATGCGCACGGTCTTGCCGTCTTTGGTCACGTTCTCCTGCCCCTTCAGGGTTTCCAGCAGGCGCTGCAGGCGCAGCTGCTCCTCGCGCTTTTTCAGCAGGCGGTCGCGGGTTTCGTCATCGGGGTCGATGACCAGCGCACCGGTGCTGCCGTCGGCGATCGCCTGACGTCCCTCGTACTCGGGCTTCAGGGCGTCGCCCATACCGACAATGGCGGGGATGCCCATCGTGCGCGCCAGAATGGCGGTGTGGCTGGAGCCGGAACCGCCGGCGGTGATAAAGCCCAGAATTTTGGACTTGTCCAGCTGGATGGTTTCGGACGGGGCGAGGTCATCGGCTGCCAGCAAAACCGGCACATCGGAGGCGATGCCGCCCTGCACCACGCCGCACAAAATGCCGATAATGCGCTGGCTGACGTCCTGCACATCGGCGGCGCGCGCCTGCATATAGGTGTCGTCCATGGAAGCAAACATCGCGGCAAACTGCTCGGCTACCTGAGAAACGGCAGCCTCGGCATTCAATTTCTGGTTAAGGATAAGATCCTCGATGGCTTCCTCATAGTCGAGGTCCTCTGCCATCATCTGGTGGGTTTCAAACAGCATGGCGGCTTCGTCGCCCGCCTCGGCGCGTGCCTGCTCAGCCAGAACGCCCAGCTGCTCCACGGCGCCGGTCTGCGCACCCTTAAAGCGGTGCCACTCGGCATCGGTGTCCTCCACGGTGGTGTTGTGGATTTCCACCGTAGCGCGGCGGTAAAAATACAAAGGACCAACGCCGACACCGGCGGAAACGCCCTTGCCTTGAATGGTGATCATCGTGCAACCTCCTTATACGAAAAACTGCGACCGCCGTTCTACAGGCGGCCGCAGCCTTGGTGGTTCCTTACAGACTTTCGTTGCCTTACAGATTTTCGTTGAAGAACTTCTCCAAAGCGGGGGCGGCGGTGTCCTCGTCAGCACCCTCAATGCGGACGGTGACAGTGTCGCCGCACTTGATGCCCATGCCCATCAGAGCCATCAGACGGGTAGCGTCAACGGACTTGTCGCCCTTGACGATGGTAACGGTGCTCTGGCAGGTTTTGGCTTCCTTGGCCAGCATACCGGCGGGACGTGCGTGGATGCCAACAGGCTCTTTAATGGTATAAGTGAACTCTTTCATAGCGATTTCCTCCCAAAGGCTGCAATCCGATCAGACGTACAGCCAGCATTAAAACGTTATTATAATAACATACTTTTTGCACAATGTCAACGGAAAAAGGGGAAAATAATGCAGCTTCTTTTGGTCATTTTGGTCAAAAATAACCAAACAACGGTGCCACGCCGGGCGGGGCGTGCGCTTACAGCAGCGTGCGCAAAATATCCTCCGGGCGGGGGGTGTGCAGCGGGTAGCGGCGGCGCAGCTCGGCGGCAGCGCCGTCCATAATATAGGGCGTACCCACAAGATCCAGCATCGAAACATCGTTGTAATTGTCGCCGAAAGCCATCACCTCATCCGGGGCAAAGCCCAGCGCACGGCACAAACTCTGCACGCCGATGCCCTTGTTGGCGGTGGTCGTGTCGATCCAATACGGACCCGCCACGGCGCAGTTGGCGTTCTGCCAGCGGGGGACAAAGCGCTCGGTATAAGCGCCGACTCCCTCATACAGATAGACCGAAACTTTTACGATATCCTCCGGCACGTCGGCGGGATGGGTGATCACGCGGTATTGGTTGCCGATAAACCGGATGCGGTCCAGCATCCCCAGACCCCGCTCCATCAGGTACGCGCAGTTCTGCCCGGACAGCATCACCTCGCCGCGTTCGTCGCTGCGGTTCCAGAAATCCAGCGCGATCTCATCCGCCAAGGCGCGGGGCATGGGGTTTTCGGCAAGGCACTGCTCGTCCTTGTACAGCACGCCGCCGTTTTCGCACAAAAAGGCGCAGCAGTCCGCCACGGGGGCAAACAGCTTGCGCAGGCTGGTGTACTGCCGCCCCGATGCCGGGCAGAACAAAATGCCCTTTTGGTGCAGGGCGCGGATCTGGTCAAAAATTTCGCCTTCCAGTTCTTTTTTGCCGTATTGCAGCAGCGTGCCGTCAATGTCGCTGCAAATCATTTTGATAGCCATAGGTATTTCCACTCCTTATAGCTACTATTGTAGCACACCCGGCGGGCATCTTGCAATTTTTTGTTGCGGCGCGTATAGTAAAGACAGAGGTGTTGCAAAATGGCAGAATTTACCGTAAACGGAAAATCCCCAAGGGCGCAGCGGGCGGCGTTTGTCGCCCCCAACGCGACGCTGGCGGGCGAGGTGGTGCTGCAGCCCGGCAGCAGCGTGTGGTACGGTGCCGTGCTGCGTGCCGATACCGGGCGCATCACGGTGGGCGAAAATACCAACGTGCAGGACAACGCCGTGCTGCACACGGGTCCCGGCTTGGATGTAACGCTGGGGCGCGGGGTGTCGGTGGGACACAGCGCGGTGGTACACGGCTGCACGGTGGGGGACAACTGCCTTGTGGGGATGCACGCCACCGTTTTAAACGGGGCGGTCATCGGGGCGGGCAGTCTGATTGCCGCCGGGGCGCTGGTGCCGGAAAATGCGGTCATCCCGGCGGGCAGTTTGGTCGTGGGTGTGCCGGGCAGGGTGCTACGCCCGGTCAGCCCCGCGCAGACCGCCGCCATCCTTGCTAACGAAAAGGAATACACCGCGCTGGCAAAGCTGCACAGCGGCATGTAAAAAAGCAGGATGCCCGCCGGGCATCCTGCTTTTAAGTCGAAAAACTCTTGTAGGGGCGAGCATTGCTCGCCCGCTTAGTCCAGCGGCAACCGCAAAATTCCTCGGCGGGGTGGGGTCACCCCGCCCTACGGGGCAATAAAAAATATGGCGCGGTAGGGGCGGGGCACGCCCCGCCCGCGATTTTACGGTGATGATAATTTACGGGTTGGTTGGTAGGGGCGGCATATATGCCGCCCGCCGCAGCCGTCCCGATAATGCGATATAACGGGTAAACCGCACGGGACGCATATATGCGTCCCCTACAAACCTACCGAAAGTTTGCAATTGACAATTGAATTTAACAAGACGGCAATGTGCTGCTGCCGCGGATCTGACCGCTGCCCTGCACAATGTATTTATAGGTACACAGCTCTGCCAAGCCCATCGGACCGCGGGCGTGCAGCTTTTGGGTGCTGATGCCCATCTCGCAGCCCAGACCGAACTCCCCGCCATCGGTAAAGCGGGTGCTGGCGTTCACATAGACGGCGGCGCTGTCCACACAGGCGGTGAACTGCCGCGCGGCAGCCTTGTCGGCGGTGATGATCGCCTCGCTGTGGTGGGTCGAGTGCTTGGCAATGTGGTCAATGGCGTCCTGCACGCTGTTGACCACGGCGACCGCCAGCTTGTAATCCAGAAATTCCGTGTCAAAATCCTCGGGACCGGCGGGGGTGCCGTCCGTCAGGGCGGCGGCGCGTTCGTCCAGACGCAGCTCCACGGGCGTTACCCCGGCGGCGATGCGGTCAGTCACCAAGCGCTTTTGCAGCATGGGCAAAAACGCGGCGGCAACATCGCGGTGTACCAGCAAGACCTCCTCGGCGTTGCAGACGCTGGGGCGGCTGGTCTTGGCGTTTTCGACAATGCGCACCGCCATCTCCAAGTCGGCGGCGGCGTCCACATACACATGGCAGATGCCGGTGCCGGTCTGGATGCAGGGTACAGTGGCGTTTTCCACGCAGGTGCGGATCAGCCCCGCGCCGCCGCGCGGGATCAGCAAATCGACCAAGCCGTCCGCCGTCATCAGCAGGCGGGCGCTGTCGTGGCTGGTGTCCTCCACCAGGCTGACGGCGGTTTCGGGCAGGTGGGCGCGGCGCAGCCCGGCACGCAGGGCGGTGACGATGGCGTGGCAGCTTGCCCACGCATCCCTGCCGCAGCGCAGCACACAGGCGCTGCCCGCCTTGACCGCAAGGGCGGCGGCATCGGCGGTGACGTTGGGGCGACTTTCGTAAATAATGGCAATGACGCCCATAGGTACGGCGGTTTTTTCAATCAGCAAGCCGTTGGGGCGCACGATGCGCCGCAGCACGGTACCCACGGGGTCGGGCAGGGCGGCAACCTCGCGGATGCCCTTTGCCATATCCGCCAGCCGGGAGGGCGTCAGCGCCAGACGATCCAGCATAACATCGCTGATATGCCCGCGCGCGGCGTCCAGATCGCGGCGGTTGGCAGCCAGAATTTCCTCGGAGGCAGCCGTCAACGCCACCGCCATTGCCTCCAGCGCGGCGTTTTTGGTGTCGGTGTCTGCCAGCGCCAGCGGCATACGCGCCATCTGGGCAGCCTGCAAAATTTCCATCGTGGTCATTGCGCCGCCTCCTTTTTGCCGGCAAACCGCGTACCTACGGGCTTGCCGTCCATAATATCATACAGCACCTCGGCGTGCGCGCCGTTGGCGATGATCAGATCCACCCCGGCGGCGGTCGCACGCCGTGCGGCGGAAATTTTGGTCGCCATACCGCCGGTACCCAGCGCCGAGCCTGCCCCGCCCGCCAATTCTACGATGTCGGGGGTGATGCTCTCCACCAGCGGGATCAGCTGCGCGTCCGCGTGGGTGTGGGGGTCGGCGGTGTACAGTCCGTCAATGTCGGAGAGCAGGATCACCAGATCGGCGTGGATGCACTCCGCCACCAAGGCGGCCAGGGTGTCGTTGTCGCCAAGGGAATATTCCTCACAGGCAATGGGGTCGTTCTCGTTGATGATGGGAATCGCCCCCAATTCCAGCAGCCGCTCCAGCGTATTGTGCAGGTTGACGCGGCGGTTTTCGTGGTCAAAGTCCTCCCACGTCAGCAGCATCTGCGCCACCGTGTGGTTGTACTGCCCAAACAGCCGGTCGTAGGTGTACATCAGCTCGCACTGCCCCACGGCGGCGGCTGCCTGTTTGGTGACCATATCCTGTGGGCGGGCGATCTGCAGCTTGCCCACGCCCAGCCCCGTTGCCGCCGAGGACACGACCACCAGCTCGTGTCCGGCGTTTTTGATGTCGCTCCACACCTTGACAAGATCCTCGGTATGGCGGATATTCAGCCGCCCGCCGGGATGTGCCAAGGTGCTGGTGCCGACCTTTATCACAATGCGCATATTACTTCCCCAATTCCTTCGTCTTGTCATAGGCAGCCAGCACGGCGTCGGTCACAGCGCCGCGGAACGCCCGCTGCTCCAGCGTGCGCACGCCCTGTATCGTCGAGCCGCCGGGGCTGCACACGGCATCCTTCAGCTCGCCGGGGTGCTTGCCGGTTTCCAGTACCATACGGGCGCTGCCCAAAAGCATCTGGGCGGCGTACTCCTGCGCCTTGGCGCGGGGCAGCCCGGCGGCAACACCGCCGTCCGCCAATGCCTCGATAAACTGGTACGCCCACGCGGGACCGCAGCCGGACACCGCACTGGCGGCGTCCATCAGGGTTTCCGGCACGGCGTCCAGCCGCCCGGCGGGTGCCATCGCGTCCAGCCAGGTTTGCAGCAGGGCAGGGGAAACCCCCTCGCTGCAATATTGGATCATCCCCGCGCCCAGCATCACCGGGGTGTTGGGCATCATACGCAGCGTGGGGTAGCTGCCGCCCGCCATCTGGCGCACCTTAGCGATGCTCAGCCCGGCTGCCATACTGACCAGCACAAAGGGGCGGCTGTCGGCGCGTTCCTCCAAAACGGGGGCGATACCGCTGAGCATATCCGCCATCATCTGGGGCTTGACCGCCAGAAAAATAAAATCGCAGTCCTTGGCGACCTCGGCATTGCTGCCACATTGGCAGCCCAGCGCGGCAGCCAGCGCGGCGGATTTTTCGGGCGTGCGGTTTGCCAAAAGCACGTCCTTGGGGTCTGCCCCGCGGCAGACCGCCTTTGCCACAGCCCCGCCCATATTGCCGCAGCCGATAAACCCGAATTTCACACAAAACCCCTCCTTACGCACTTCAACGCTTTAAATTTACTATATAGGTATGGTAGCGCAAAGAATCTGCTTTGTCAAGGCAATACCGCAGCTGCAACAAAAAAGGGTGGAAATCTGCGCGCTGTGTGCTATAATAGAGAAAATTGGAGGGATTTTGTATGCAGTATGTATCGTTAGGCAGCACGGGGCTGACCGTTTCCCGCCTAGGGTTTGGCGGCATCCCCATCCAGCGCATTGACCAGCCGGGTACCCGCGCCCTGCTGCAGGCAGCCAGCGAAGCGGGCGTCAACTATATCGACACCGCCCGCGCCTACACCGTCAGCGAAGAATGGATCGGGCAAGCCTTGCAGGAAGCTGGCTTGCGGGATAAGTTTATCTTAGCCACCAAGTGCCGCGCCGTGACCAAGGCGGATATGAAAAAGGAGCTGGCGACCAGCCTGAAAAACCTGCGCACCGACCATATCGAGCTGTACCAGTTCCACAACCCGAGCCTTGACGCGCTGAAAACAATCCTTGCCCCCGGCGGCGCAATGGAAGCCCTGCTGGAAGCAAAGGCTGCCGGTGTGGTGGGGCATATCGGCATTACGGCGCATCTGGCTGCCGTGTTTGAGGCGGCGCTGGACGTGCCGGAAATCGAAACCGTGATGTTCCCCTATAATATTGTGGAGCAGCAGGGCGCCGAGCTGATCCGCCGCTGCGCCGAGCTGGGCAAGGGCTTTATTGATATGAAACCCTTGGCGGGCGGCGCCATTGAGGACGGACACCTCGCCCTGCGGTATGTGCTGTCCAACCCCGGCGTGACCGTTGCCATCCCCGGTATGGCGGAAATTGAGGAGCTGAACGCCAACGTCAAGGGTGCCGAGAACACCGCCCCCCTGACCGCCGACGAGCAAGCCGCCTGCCAGAAGGTGCGCGATGCGCTGGGTACGCAGTTCTGCCGCCGCTGCAACTACTGTGCGCCCTGCACGGTGGGTATCCAGATCCCCAGCGTGTTCCTGTTCCAAGGGTATCTGAACCGTTACGGTCTGCAGGAATGGGGGCGCGAGCGCTACGCCACCTTGCAGACCAAGGCAAGCGCCTGCATCGGCTGCGGTGCGTGCGAGCCGCGCTGCCCGTACAACCTGCCCATCCGCGAGATGATGAAAAAAGCCGCACAGGATTTCGGCGAATAAGCAAACAGAAAAAGCGCTTCGGTTTTACGCAAAGCCGAAGCACTTTTTTGTTGGGTAAAATTTTACAAAAACGATTGTTTTTATCCCCGCAAACGTGTATAATCTATCCTGTATAAGTTTGTAAAAAGATGTGAGGAATCGTTATGCTTTCCGACCCGCAGCTTCATTATCTGGATAACGCTGCCACCACGCAGGTGGACCCCGCCGTGACCGAGGCCATCCACGACGCGCTGGTAGAGCTTTGGGCAAACCCCAGCAGTCTGTATGACCCCGCCGTGGCGGCACAGGACGGGATCGACACCGCCCGCGGGCGCATTGCCAAAACCCTGCACTGCCGCAAGGACGAGGTGTATTTTACCGCCTGCGGCTCCGAGAGCAACAATATGTCCGTTTGGGGCGCTGCCAAGGCGCGCCGCCATTGGGGCAATAAGATTGTTGTGACCGGGTTTGAGCATCCCAGCGTACAGCTGCCCATCCGCGCCTTGCAGGAGGAGGGCTTTACCGTCACAGAGATTATGCCCGAGGCGGACGGGCATATCGACACGCAGAAATTCCTGCGGGAGATCGACAAAAATACCGTGCTGGCGGCGTGTATGGCGGTCAACAACGAAACCGGCGCCGTGCAGGATATCGCCGCGCTGGGTGCCGGCATCAAGGCGCGCAACGCCCGCACGCACTTCCACGTGGATGCGGTGCAGGCGTGGCTGCGTATGCCCATCGACCTGCAAAAATGGAAGGAAGTCGATACGCTGGCGGTGTCCGGGCATAAGGTCCACGCGCCCAAGGGCGTGGGGGCGCTGTTTGTGCGCGACAGCCAGCGCCAGACGCTGCGCCCGCCCTACCGCGGCGGACATCAGGAGCGCGGTATGCGCCCCGGCACCGAGAATACCCCCTACATTGTGGGGCTGGGTGTGGCGGCCGCCAAGGGACTGCAATCGCTGCGCACCCGCACCGCACAGATCCAGGCGCTGAACACCCTGCTGCGGCAGGGACTGGGCGAGTTCCCAGACATCCAAATCAACTCCCCGGCGGATGCCCTGCCGGAGGTGCTGAACTTCTCGACCCGGTGCATCAACAGCCAGACCTTTATCAACTATCTGAACACCCGCGCGGTGTTTGTGTCGGGCGGCAGCGCCTGCGACAAGGGCGAGCCGAGCCACACCCTGCAGGCGATGGGCTGCGATGATCTGACCATCCGCACCGCGCTGCGCGTCAGCCTTTGCGCCGACAACACGCCCGAGGACGTGCAGGCGCTTTTGGACGGCTTGCGCGACGGTCTGCGCGAGCTGCAGCACATCTGATATATACAACACGAAAGGCTTTTTTGAATATGAAAGAAATTCTTATGGCGTATCAGGGAGAAATCGCCCTGAAGGGTCTGAACCGCGGCAAGTTTGAAGCCCGCCTCATCAAAATCATCCGCTGGCGGCTGGAGCCGCTGGGCAAATTCCGCGTGTATGCCGCGCAAAGCACCGTCTTTATCGAGCCGAAAGAGGACGGGCTGGATATGGACGAAGCGTTCCGCCGCATTTCCCGCGTGTTCGGCATCGTTAAAATGAGCCGCGCTGTCGAGTGTCCCAAGGACTTTGACGTCATCTGCGAAACCGCCGAAGCCTATTTGGGCGAACAGCTGTCCGGTGTGCGCACCTTCAAGGTCGAAGCCAAGCGCGCCGACAAAAACTACCCGATGAAAAGCCCCGAAATTTGCCGCGAGCTGGGCGCTTACCTGCTGGACAAGCACCACCACCTGCGCGTGGATGTCCACCAGCCGCAGCTGCAGATTATGGTCGAGATCCGCGACCGCGCCGCCTATATCCACGGTCCCAAGGTCGAGGCGGCGGGCGGCTTGCCCGTGGGTACCAGCGGTCGCGCGCTGAACCTGCTTTCCGGCGGCATTGACAGCCCCGTGGCGGCGTGGTGTATGGCGCGCCGCGGTCTGGCGCTGCACCACATCCACTTTGCCAGCCCGCCGTACACCAGCCTGCGCGCCAAGCTCAAGGTGCGCGACCTCGCCCGCAAATTGGTCGAGTACACCGGCAACTGTACGCTGTTTGTCGTGCCGTACACCAAGCCGCAGGAGTATATCCGCGACCACGCGCCCGACGTGCTGTTTACCGTTTTGATGCGCCGCAGTATGCTGCGCATTGCCGAGGAACTTGCCAACAAGATGGAGCTGCAGGCGCTGATCACCGGCGAAAGCTTAGCGCAGGTGGCAAGCCAGACGATGGCAGCGCTTGCCTGCACTGACGCCGCGCAGAGCCTGCCGGTGCTGCGCCCCTGCATCGGTATGGACAAGACGGAAATCATCGCCATTTCGCGCAAGATCGGCACCTTTGAAACCTCCATCGAGCCGTATGAGGATTGCTGCACCATCTTTACCCCGCCGCATCCCAAGACCAACCCCTCGCTGGAGGAAATTCTGACCGCCGAGGCGGCTATGCCTGACCTGCGCGCCTTGGAGCACGAAGCCGCCGAGACGGTGGAAAAAATTGCGATCCGTATGGGAGAGGAAGATTTGCTGTGACAGCGGAGATCATCTGTGTAGGCACGGAGCTGCTTTTGGGGGATATTGTCAACACCAACGCCCAGTTTTTAAGCCGCGAACTGGCGGAGCTGGGCATCAGTGTGCTGCACCAGCACGTCATCGGGGATAACCCCGACCGCCTGCGCGCGCTGGTTTTGCAGGCAAAGCAGCGCAGCGATCTGCTGGTGTTTTCCGGCGGGCTGGGACCCACCGAGGATGATTTGACCAAGGAAACGGTGGCAGAAGCCTTTGGCGACACCCTGCAGTTTGACGAAGCCGAATGGCAGAAAATTCTGGACTTTTTTGCCCGCACCAACCGCCGCCCCACCCCCAACAACCGCAAACAGGCGATGGTTCCCACCAAGGGGCATAAGGTCCTTAATGACCACGGCACCGCCCCCGGCGCCTGGTTTGAGGACGACGGTCACTGCGCGGTGCTGATGCCCGGCGTCCCGCGGGAGATGAAGGCGATGTGGGCAGAGCAGGTGCGCCCGCTGCTGGAACAACGCCAGAACTGCACCATCCACAGCCGCACTCTGCGCGTGCTGGGCGGCGAAAGCGCCATTGCCAGCAAGGTGGGGGCGCTGTTTGAAAGCGCCAACCCCACGGCAGCCATCTACTGCAAAACCGGCGAGTGCGAGATCCGCGTGACCGCCCGCGCCGCCAACGCTGCCGAAGCCGAAGCCGCCTGCAACGCGCGGCTGGCGCAGTTCAAGGATATTTTGGGCGATGCTGCGTATGATATCGACGTACCCGCCTTGGAATATACCGTCGTGCGCGCCCTGCGTGAGCGCGGTCTGCACGCCGCCACCGCCGAAAGCTGCACCGGCGGTATGGTCGCTGAGCGGCTGACCAACGTACCCGGCTCCAGCGAGGTGTTCGGCTTTGGCTTTGTCACCTACGCCGAAGCCGCCAAGCAGCAGCTGCTGGGCGTTGCGGCAGAAACGATCGAACACTATCATGTGGTTTCGGGACCCGTTGCCGCCGCCATGGCGTTTGGTGCCGCCAAGGCATCGGGCGCAGAGCTGGCGGTGGGCATCACGGGGCTGGCAGGTCCCGGCGGTGCGCTGCCGGGCAAGCCGGTGGGCACGGTCTACCTTGCCGGTGCCGATGCCCGCACGGGACATGGATTTTTGATGCGCCTGACGCTGGGCGGCTACCGCGAGCGCAGCGTGATACGCACCCGCGCGGCGCTGTATGCGCTGGACCTTTTGCGCCGTATGGCGCTGGGGCTGCCCATACCGGACGCCACCCCCTTTACCCCGGAAACCGACGCCGATACGTTAGATATTTAAAACGAGGAACACACCATGGTAAACACACAATTAAAAATCCTGCGTGTTTTCGGACCCACCGCCGCCGAGGTGTCTGCCGTTTTGCGGCAGGCGCGCGCCGACGGCTGCCCGGGTCTGCGCCTGTTGGAGCGCGACGGCGAGTTTGCCGTCTGCATACAGATCAGTGCGCCCAACCGCGCCATGGCGGAACAATACTGTGACAAATGGGCGCTGCGTCTGCGCGCCAAATTCGGGGACGATGTCTTTGCCGAGGGCGAAACCAGCTTGGCGCAGGCGACGCTTTCCGCCATGTTGGATCGCCGCAAGCTGCTGGTGGCGGTGGATGAAACCACGGGTCGTCTGCTGGGCAGCCAGCTGCAGCCGCTGCCCCACAGCGAGGCGGTGTTTGATTTCGGCACCGAAACCTACGCCCACCCCGAAAACCGCAAGCAGATCGTCGTGCCGCCGGTGCTGCTCAAGCGCTTTCCCGGCGATGTGGTGCAGGCTTCGGCGGGGCGTGCGCTCAACGCCATGCAGGCGGCGGGGGCAGATTTCGGCGCGGCGTATATGCCCGCCACCGTGGGGCAATGCCCCTTTGTGCTGGTGTGCGACCGCCACGGCGCCGCCGCCTGCGCCCTGCCGCCGGACTTGAGCGATGCCGCCATCGCCAATCAGATTCTGGACCTGCTGCGCCGCCGTCTGCTGGGGCTGCGGCTGACGGATTCCTGCATTATCTTCCGCCCCGGCAAGGAGCGCCCGCTGCTGCTTGTCAGCGAAGCCGGGCGCGAGCGCGGCAACACGGTGCGCTTTTCGCTGCGCCGCCGCACCCCGCCCGCCGATGACCCCACCACCTCCTTTGAGCCGATGATGGACTTTGACACTGCCCAGCCCGTGCCGCCCACGCAGCCCGCCCAGCCTGCCGCCCCGGCAGCGCCGGAGCCGGAACCGCCCATTGAGGTGCCGCTGACCGTGCCGCGCGTGCCTACCGGCACCATCCGCTTTGAGGAAGAACCCGCCGTGCAGACCGCCGAGCCGGAGGAGGATTTCACGGTCACCATGCAGCCGGAGCCGACCCCGGCAGACGAAGCCGCGCCGCCGCCGGAACCCCGCCGCGCTGCGCCCGCACCCTCGATTTTGGACGATGATGTGCCGGATTTCTCGGCAGGGCTGGACCCTGCCGCCATCGCGCAGGCGCAGATCGCCGACGAAGCTGACCGCGCGGCGGGCAAAAACACCGATGTGGACGCCTTTGCCCAAGCCGCCAACCGCCTGTTTGAAACCTCGGCAGCCGAGGAACCCGTGCCCCCGCGCAAAAAGCGCCGCAGCGCCGCGCCGATGCAGGACACCCTGCCGCAAAACTCCATCCGCACCCGCAGCCTGGAGGTCATCGAAAGGACCGAACGCCGCCGCAAACGCACCGCCATCCTTACGCTGCTGACCCTGCTGCTGGTCGTTCTGGCGGGCGCGGGCGGTGTGTGGCTGTTTGTGCACAACGATCTGGGTGCGCGCCCTGCCGCCAAAAACTACGGTACAACGATCTATGATGAAACCGCCGACCGCTATCTGCAAAAGGCATTGACCCGGCGCAGCGGCGCGGTGGGGTACTTAGGCTTTGCGGGGCGCCCCGGCACCTTGGTCTACGCCGCCGATGCCCCCGCCCCCGAAACAGACAAGGACGCCGCAGACCTTGTGCGCTTTGCCTCGCCCAGTGCGTTGGACAGCACCGCGGCGGGCAACACGATTTTGTCCTGCCAAAGTGATGCCTTTGCCGACTTCGCGCAGGAGGAAATCGCCAAGCAAAACAACGCCTTTACGCTATATTTGCAGGAAAAAATCTACCGCTGCAAGCTGCTTTCGGTCTTTTATTATGACCCCGCCGAAACTGGCGACGGCGCGTTTGACCTGTACGCCACGGGCGATCTTTCGCAATATTACGACTATGTCAGCTTTGTGTCGGGCATACAGGCGCGCAGCCTGTGGAACACCGGCGCGGACGCGGGGGACGATTCCCGCTTTATTACGCTGACCACCCAAAGCGGTGAGGACGGCGTTCTGCTGTGCATCGTGGGGCGCGTGGTCGAGGAAGGGGAGAGCGCTGCCGTAAGCACGGCAGCGTTTTCTGCCGCCGAGCAGCCGCTGCTTACCGCCGTGCAGTACAGCCGCCGCAGCCAGCCCATGCCCGATGTGGCAGCGCTGGTCAGCGCCGGGCTGGGGCAGTATGCCAAGCAAAACATCGGCACAGGCGCCAAGACAAACCATGCCGCGGGCAGTGCCTCGTCCGAAAACAGCGACCTCAGCGGTACGGTTTCGGACCTGCAGCAGATGACCAGCGCCATTATGGCAAGCACCGACACCCTCATCAAGGGGCTTACCGACCTTGCGCAAAACGGCAAGGGCGGCACGGTGGAGGATGATCTGAACCAAGGCGCTGCCGGCACCCTGCCGGAGCAGACCATTACCGTGGAGCAGCTGATCAGCCAGCAGCCCACCCCCGCCCCCACGCCGGAGCCTACCCCCACGCCGACTCCCACGCCCACACCGGAAGCTACCCCCACGCCCGACGCGCCCGCGCCGGAGCCGGGCAGCGACCAGCCCACCCCGACCCCAACGCCGGAAGCTACCCCCACACCGGAAGCTACCCCCGCCCCGGTCACCGAAACCATCAACGTGACGATGAACGGCACGGCGCAAACGA
>CAKTAS010000017.1:0-20218 GCA_934529095.1 uncultured Gemmiger sp.
ATGGACGCAATGAAGCATTTTACCGAGGGTATGATCAAAGAGAACAAGCCCCAGTTCGAAGTCGGCGACACCGTTCGCGTCTCCGTCCGCATCAAGGAAGGCGACAAAGAGCGTGTTCAGGCTTTTGAGGGCACCGTTATCGCCAAGAAGCACGGCGGCATCGCCGAGACCTTCACCGTTCGCCGCACTTCCTACGGCGTTGGCGTAGAGCGCGTTTTCCCTGTCAACAGCCCCTTTGTCGAGAAGGTTGAAGTCATTCGCCGCGGCAAGGTCCGTCGTGCGAAGCTGTTCTACCTGCGCGAGCGCACCGGCAAGGCTGCCAAGGTCAAGGCACGCATCTGAGCATACTATCCAAAAAAGGGGAGGACGGTTGGCGTTCTCCCCTTTTTTGTAATTTTCCGGAGGTGTCCGCCGCGTGAAAACAGATTTCAAGACCCGCTATCGGCGCAATAAGGATATTTTGGAATGGCTGGATGCTGTGGCGCTGGCCGTGGTCACGGTGGCGCTGCTGTCCACCTTCTGCGCCCGCCTTGTCCGGGTGGACGGCATCTCGATGAACCCCGGTCTTTTGGACGGGCAGCGGCTGCTGATCACGCGGCTGCTCACCCCCGATTACGGCGATATCGTCGTCACCGACAGCCGCATTGACTACGGCAAGCCGCTGATCAAGCGGGTCATCGGCAAGGCGGGGGACACCATCGACATCGACTTCGCCGCGGGCATCGTCTACCGCAACGGCGAAGCGCTGGACGAGCCTTACACCGCCGAGCCTACCTATATGGAGGAGGGGACCGAGTTCCCCCTGACCGTGCCGGAAAACAGCCTGTTCCTGATGGGGGACAACCGCAACCACTCCGGCGACAGCCGCAGCAGTCTGATCGGCTGCATTGATACCCGCGATATTCTGGGCGTGGCGGTGCTGCGTTTGGCACCCTTCACGCTGTTTACCCGATAAAGGAGCCTGCCCCTATGAGCCAGAACGACATCATCAACTCCCGGCAGATCCAGTGGTTCCCCGGTCATATGACCAAGACCCTGCGTCTGATGGAAAAGGAGATCCGCAACGTAGACTGCGTTTTGCAGATTCTGGATGCCCGCATCCCGCTTTCCAGCCTGAACCCGGAAATTGAACGCATCACCGCCGGTAAGCCCCACCTGTATGTGCTGAACAAAGCCGACCTGGCAGACCCGGACATCACCAAGCAGTGGCTGGCGTACTTCCAAAGCGCCGGGGCGGGCTGCATCGCCATGGACTCCAAGCAAAAGGGACGCGCCGCCGCCGTCAAGGGTCCCATCATCCGGGAGCTTTCCGCCCTGATGGAGCGCCGCCGCAACCGCGGTATGGTGGGCGCTTCGGTGCGCGTGATGGTCGTGGGCATCCCCAACGTGGGCAAGTCCACCTTCATCAACTCCTTTGCGGGTACCACCCGCGCCAAGGCCGCCAACAAGCCCGGCGTCACCCGCGGCAAGCAGTGGATCACCGTGGACAATTTTGATCTGATGGATATGCCCGGCGTGCTGTGGAAGAAATTCGACTCGCTGGAAACGGCGTCCAATCTGGCGTTCATCGGCTCCATCCGCGATGACATTCTGGATATCGAGGAGCTGGCGTGCGGCTTGCTTTCCAGCGTGCGGGGCATCTACCCCGACCAGCTGCTGGCGCGCTACAAGCTGGACGAAGCCGCACTGACGCTGCCGCCCTACGAGCTGCTGCAGGCCATCGGTGCCAAGCGCGGGATGCTGATTTCGGGCGGCGAGGTGGACACCGAACGCGCCGCCAAGATGCTGGTGGGGGAGTTCCGCGCCAGCAAATGGGGACGCCTTTCGCTGGAACGCCCGCCCCGCCGCGCTGTTGAGGAGGTAGAGGACGATGCCGAGGACGAGTTCTTCGACGACGACGAGCAGTAACGAGCTGCTGTTCGCCTTTGACGATGCCAAGCGCACTGACCACGGCATTGTCTGCGGTGTGGACGAAGCCGGGCGCGGACCGCTGTGCGGTCCGGTCTGCTGCGCCGCCGTCATTTTAAACCCTGACGACCCCATTGCGGGGGTCAATGATTCCAAAAAGCTGACCGAAAAGCGCCGCGAAGCCCTGTTTGAGCAGATCACCGCCCGCGCTTTGGCGTATAAGATCGTGTTCATCACCCCGCAGGAGATCGACGAGCGCAACATCCTGTGGGCGACGATGGACGGAATGGCGCAGGCGGTGGCAGGGCTGAACCCCGCGCCCGACTATGTGCTGATCGACGGCAACCGCTGCCCGCCGGGGCTTAGCATCCCTGCCGAGGCAGTCGTCAAGGGGGACGCTACCAGCGCCAGCATTGCCGCCGCTTCCATTCTGGCAAAGGTCAGCCGTGACCGCTATATGCTGGAACTGGACAAGCAGTACCCCCAGTACCAGCTTGCCAAGCACAAGGGCTATCCCACCAAGCTGCACTATGAGCTGATCGCCCAATACGGCATCCAGCCCTTTTACCGCCGCAGCTTTTTAAAAAAGCAGGGCTACTGGCATGACTGACAGAAGCCTTGGCAGCAAAGGCGAAGCCGTCGCCGCCAAATACTATCGGCAGCGCGGCTACCTGCTGCTGAACCACAACTACCGCACCCGGCTGGGGGAGCTGGACCTCGTTTTGTACAAGGATAACACCCTTGTCTTTGCCGAGGTCAAGACCCGCGCCGGGCGTATGCTGGCAGCCCCCGCCGAGGCGGTGACCGCCCCAAAGCAGCAGCGGCTGCTTGCCGCCGCCGCGCAGTACCTGCAAGCCAGCCCCTATGCCGATGCCTGCATCCGCTTTGACGTGGTGGAGGTCACCCCCGCAGCGGGCGGCTGGCAGGTGCATTGCATCGAGAATGCGTTTACCGGTTAATATCAGCCCCCTAGTAGCGTGGTAATTCTAAAGACTTACTTTTAGTTTTAATGGACGAGTAGGGGCGGGGCACGCCCCGCCCGCGACCATATGCTATAATGAATAGAATGGGTTGGCTTGTAGGGGCGGCATATATGCCGCCCGCCGCAGCCGTCCCGATCATGCGGTATAACGGGTAAACCGCACGGGACGCATATATGCGTCCCCTACAAACCTGCCGAAAAAGGTGAAGTTTTAATTTTACCACGCTACTATGCACGCGCTTTTCATTGTTGACAGTGCCACGGCATTGTATATAAAGGTGTATTTTTTGAGTATGAAAGGGTGTACGTTATGCAGTATGTAAGTACCAGAGATTCTTCGCTCCGCGTTTGTGCCGCCGAGGCGATCGTCCGTGGGCTTGCCCCCCAAAGCGGGCTGTTTGTGCCGCAGACCTTCCCCAAAGCGGATCTTTCCGGCTGGAAGGATCTTTCCTACCCCGAACTGGCAGAAAAAGTCCTCGCCGGTTTTCTGACCGACTACACGCCCGACTTCCTGCGCGATGCCACCGCCGCCACCTACGGCGCGGCCTTCGGCGGCAAGGCAGGGCAGACGGTCAAGGTCCACGACGGTCTGTACGCCGTTGAGCTGTGGCACGGTCCGACCTGCGCCTTCAAGGACTACGCCCTGCAGCTGATGCCCAAGCTGCTGGTCGAGGCTAAGAAAATGCTGCACCGCACCGAAACCACCCGCATTCTGGTCGCCACCTCCGGCGATACCGGCAAGGCGGCGCTGGCGGGCTACGCCGATCTGGACGGCATCGAGATCGAAGTCTTTTACCCCAACGACGGCACCAGCGAGATCCAGCGCCTGCAAATGGCGACCCAGACCGGCAAAAATGTGCAGGTCTATGCCGTAAACGGCAACTTTGACGATGCCCAGACCGGCGTCAAGCGCGTCTTTGCCGATGCTTCCGTTGCCGAAGCGCTGGAAAAGCGCGGCATCCGCCTGTCCAGCGCCAACTCCATCAACTGGGGTCGTCTGGTGCCGCAGATCGTCTACTACTTCTACGCCTACTTCCGTCTGGTCGAGCAGGGCGCCGCCGCTTGGGGCAGCCCCGTGGATTTCTGCGTACCTACGGGCAATTTCGGTGATATCCTCGCCGGCTACTACGCCAAGCAGATGGGTCTGCCGGTGGGTCGCCTGATTTGCGCGTCCAACAAAAACAACGTACTTACCGACTTTTTGCGCACCGGCACCTACGATGCCCGCCGCACCTTCTACAAGACGACCTCCCCCTCGATGGACATTCTGATCTCCTCCAATCTGGAGCGCCTGCTCTACCACGTCAGCGGCAGCTCCGAGAAGGTCGCCGCCTGGATGCAGCAGCTTGCCGAAACCGGCGTTTACACCGTCGATGCCGACACGCTTGCCAAAATTCAGGAGAGCTTTGCCGCCGGCTGCGCCGATGACGCCGCCAGTTTTACCGAGATCAAGGCGCGCTTTGCCGAGGACAACTACCTCTGCGACACCCACACCGCCGTGGCGTTCCGCGTCGCCAAGGACCTTGGCACCGAAACCCCGATGGCGGTCCTGTCCACCGCCAGCCCCTTCAAGTTCCCGCGCGACGTGCTGACCGCCCTAGGCGAAACCGCCCCCGAAAGCGACTTTGCCGCCATGGCAGCCCTGACCGCCGCCACCGACGCCCCCGCGCCCGAAAGCCTGCGCGTGCTGGACACGCTGCCCGTGCGCTTTACCGCCGCCATCGACCCCGCCGACATCCGCGCCGCCGCGCTGCGCTGACCCGCTTTACTCAAGAAAGGACGCTTTATGGCGATTTTTGCAATCGGAGATCTGCACCTCTCCTTAGGCAGCGACAAGCCCATGGACGTGTTCCCCGGTTGGGAGGGCTACCTGCCCAAGCTGGAAGCCAACTGGCGTCGCCTGATCTCGCCCGAGGATACCGTGCTTCTGGCGGGGGACATCAGCTGGGCGATGAACCTCAACGACACCCGCGCGGACTTTGCGTTTATCCAGTCGCTGCCGGGGCAAAAATGGCTGATCAAGGGCAACCATGATTATTGGTGGACGACCACCCGCAAGATGGAAACCTTTTTGGCAACCAACGGCTTTGACTCGCTGCACATTCTGCACAACAACGCCTGCCTTGTGGGCGACATCGCCCTGTGCGGCACCCGCGGCTGGCCCTTTGACGATGCCGCCGCCCAAGGCGAAAAGCTGATGGCGCGCGAGGCAGGGCGGCTGCGTATGTCGCTGCAGGCGGCAGGGGACACCCCGCGCAAGATCGCCTTTTTGCATTACCCGCCGGTCTTTCCCGGTGCCTGCGCCGAGGAGCTGGTCGCCGTGCTGCACGAGTTCGGCGTGGCCGAGTGCTACTACGGTCACCTGCACGGAAAATCCATCCACTATGCCCGACAGGGCGTGGCGGACGGCATCACCTACCGGCTGATTTCCGCCGACGGGCTGGGCTTTTGCCCCTGCAAAATCGGATAAATGCCCTTTTTTGCGTAAAAATTGCTGAAAAACCGGGATTTTTTTCGCCGCAGGGCTGGTATTCCGCTTGTAGGTGTGGTATAATAACTTGTATTTTTATGTACATCAATTTTTGGAGGAATTTATAAATGAAACTCATTTCCTGTGAAAAGCTCGAAAAGAGCATGGTAGAACTGCAGTTCTCTATTGACGCGGAGACCTTCAAGTCCGCCGTCAACGCCGCTTTCAAGCGCGAGAGCAAGAAGTACGCCGTTCCCGGCTTCCGCAAGGGCAAGGCCCCCAAGGCTATGATCGAGAAAATGTACGGCGCTGACCTGTTCCAGTATGACGCTGTGAACGATCTGTTCCCCGAGAACTACGAGGCCGCCGTCAAGGAGGCGGGCATCGAGGTCGTCGGTCGCCCTGACCCCGAGGTCGTTTCCATGTCCGAGGCTGACGGTGCCGTGCTGAAGGTCAAGGTTGCCGTCAAGCCCGAGGTTGAGCTGGGCGAATATGCCGGTTTAACCGTCAACAAAGATGTCCAGACTGTGGATGAGGCTGACGTTGACGCCGAGGTCCAGCGTATGCAGGACCGCAACGGTCGTCTGCTGACCCGTGAGGGCGAAGCCCAGAACGGTGACACCGTGGACATCGACTTCGAGGGCTTCGTGGACGGCGTCGCCTTTGAGGGCGGCAAGGCCGAACATTACTCTCTGGTGCTGGGCAGCGGTTCCTTCATCCCCGGCTTCGAGGAGCAGGTCGTTGGTCACAAGGCCGGCGATGAATTCGACGTCAACGTCAAGTTCCCCGAGGAGTATCAGGCGGAGGAGCTGGCGGGCAAGGACGCCACCTTCAAGATCAAGCTGCACGAGGTGCAGTACAAAGAGCTGCCCGAGCTGGATGACGACTTTGCCAAGGACGTCAGCGAGTACGACACGCTGGACGAGCTGAAGGATTCCATCCGCAAGAACATCGCCGCCAACCACGAGAAGCAGGCCGACCAGAAGGTCGAGAACGACCTGATCGACCAGATCGTTGCCGGCATGAAGGCTGACATTCCCGACGCCATGATCGACTCCCGCATCGAGGAGCTGGTTCAGGACTTCGGCTACCGCATCTCCCAGCAGGGTCTGAAGCTGGAGCAGTACCTGCAGTACATGGGCATGACCATGGAAAACTTCAAGGAACAGTTCCGTGAGCAGGCCGACAAGCAGGTCAAGATGCGCCTTGCCATGGAAGCCATCGTTGCCAAGGAGAGCATCGAGGCTACCGAGGAGGAGTTCGAGGCTGAGATCAAGCAGATCGCCGACGCTTACCAGATGGAAGCCGACAAGGTCAAGAGCCTGGTCGATGCCGCTGCCGTCAAGAAGGATCTGGCTGTCAACAAGGCCATCGAGTTTGTCAAGAGCAAGGCCAACATCGTTGCCGGCAAGTCCGAGGACAAGAAGGACTAATCTTACAACGGAAGTATAAAGAATCACGCCGATACGGTTCGCCTTTGCGGCCGTATCGGCTGCTTTATCCGCCCGTTTCTTATCCCATATTTAAGGAGGGAAACCCACTATGAGTCTTGTACCCTATGTAGTCGAACAGACTGCCCGTGGCGAACGCAGCTACGACATTTTTTCCCGTCTGCTCAATGACCGCATCATTGTGCTGAGCGAGGATGTCAACTCTGCCTCCGCCAGCGTGATCGTGGCACAGCTTCTGTATCTGGAAGGTCAGGATCCCGAAAAGGACATCTACTTCTATATCAACAGCCCCGGCGGCTCCATCTCTGACGGCATGGCCATCCACGACACGATGAACTACATCAAGTGCGATGTGTCCACCATCTGTGTCGGTATGGCTGCCTCCATGGGCTCCTTCCTGCTGGCCAGCGGCACCAAGGGCAAGCGCTTTGCACTGCCCAACTCCGAGATCCTGATCCACCAGCCCCTCATCGGCGGCAACGGCATCAGCGGTCAGGCCACGGATATCCAGATCCACGCCAACCACATCATCCACATCCGCGAGAAGATGAACACCCTGCTCAGCCAGTACACCGGTCAGCCGCTGGAAACCATCCAGCGCGACACCGAGCGCGACAATTATATGACTGCGCAGCAGGCCAAGGAATATGGTCTGATTGACGACATCCTCTATAAACACTGATTCGGGGGAACAAAATGGCAAACACAACGCCCGGAAAGGGCGGAAAAGGACGCGAAATGGTCTGCAGCTTCTGCGGACGTTCGCAAAACGAGGTCGAGCAGCTGCTGATCGGTCCCGGTGTCAATATCTGCAAAGACTGCATTGATATGTGCTATCACACCCTGTACAAGGACGAGCCGCCTATGCCGCGCGCCGGCGCACGCCGCCAGCCGCGGGGTGCCGCGCAGGCAACCTATGGCGAAAATCCGCTGCAGGACGTCAATATTCTGACCCCCGCCGAAATCAAGGCAGGGTTGGATCAGTATGTCATCGGGCAGGACGACGCCAAAAAGGTGCTGGCTGTTTCGGTGTACAACCACTACAAGCGCATCCTTTCGGGGCGCGAAACCGGCGTGGAGCTGCAAAAATCCAACGTTCTGCTGCTGGGTCCCTCCGGCACGGGCAAGACCCTGCTGGCGCAGACCCTCGCCAAGATGCTGAACGTACCCTTCGCCATCGCGGACGCCACCACCCTGACCGAGGCGGGCTATGTCGGCGAGGACGTCGAGAACATCCTGCTCAAGCTGATTCAGGCGGCGGATTTCGACATTCCCAAGGCGGAGATCGGCATCATCTATGTGGATGAGATCGACAAGATCACCCGCAAGAGCGAGAACCCCTCCATCACCCGCGATGTCGGCGGCGAGGGCGTGCAGCAGGCGCTGCTGAAGATCGTGGAAGGCACCGTCAGCAACGTGCCGCCCAACGGCGGGCGCAAGCATCCCCAGCAGGAGTTCATCCAGATCAACACCAAGAACATCCTGTTTATCTGCGGCGGTGCGTTTGACGGGCTGGAAAAGCTCATCCAGCGCCGCACCGACAACGCCTCTCTGGGCTTTGGCAGCCAGCTGCGCACAACGCTGGACAAGGACGAAACGCGCCAGAAGCTGCTGAAAAAGGTCGAGCCGGATGATCTGGTCAAGTTCGGTCTGATCCCTGAGCTGATCGGTCGTCTGCCGGTCGTCACCGTGCTGGACCCCTTGGACGAGGATGCGCTGGTGCGCGTTCTGACCGAGCCGAAAAACAGCCTGGTGCGCCAGTACAAGGAGCTTTTGCATCTGGACAACGCCGAGCTGGTCTTTACCGATGCCGCATTGCACGCCATCGCCAAAAAGACGGTGGAGCGCAAGAGCGGCGCCCGCGGTCTGCGCAGCGTGGTGGAGGATCTGCTGATTCCCATTATGTATGACATTCCGTCGGATGCGACCATCACCCGCGTGACCATCGACGCGGACACGGTCGAAGGGGGGCAGGCGCATATCGAGCATGGCATCATGCGCCCGCGTTACAAAAATATCGCGATGCAGCAGCAATAATGCACACGGCAGTGCCTTTTGGCACTGCCGATTTTTTGTTCACAAAAATTTTATACACAAAACCCTTGATTTTTCATAAAGAAATGGCTATTATATATTTAGCACTCAGGAATATTGAGTGCTAAATCAGTATCAAAAAGAGAAATCTTTTCATAGGAGGAACTTTCAAATGAAAATCAAACCTCTTGCAGACCGTGTTGTCATCAAACTGGTCGAAGAAGAAGAAACCACCAAGGGCGGTCTGATCCTGTCCGGCTCCGCCAAGGAAAAGCCGCAGGTCGCCGAAGTTCTGGCTGTCGGTCCCGGCGGCAACGTGGACGGTAAGGAAGTCGAGATGATCGTCAAGGTCGGCGACAAGGTCCTGACCAGCAAGTATGCCGGCACCGAGGTCAAGGTTGACGGCGAAGAATGCACCATCGTGCGCCAGAGCGACATCCTCGCTGTGGTGGAATAATCAGATTTCTACTTTTCTTTTATAAAAGGAGCGATGCTTTATGGCAAAACAGATCAAACAGGGCGAGGACGCCCGTAAAGCCCTTTGCGCCGGTATCGACCAGCTGGCCGACACCGTCAAGGTCACCCTGGGCCCCAAGGGCCGCAACGTTGTGCTGAGCAAAAAGTTCGGCAGCCCCCTCATCACCAATGACGGTGTCACCATCGCCAAGGAGATCGAGCTGAAGGACGAGTTCGAGAACATGGGCGCCCAGCTCGTGCGCGAAGTCGCCACCAAGACCAACGACGCTGCCGGCGACGGCACCACCACCGCCACCGTTCTGGCGCAGGCGCTGGTCACCGAGGGCATGAAGAACGTCACCGCCGGTGCCAACCCCATGGACATCAAGCGCGGTATGCAGAAGGCTGTTGCCGCCGCTGTCGAGTCCGTCAAGGCGCACAGCCAGAAGGTCAACGGCGCTAAGGACATTGCCCGTGTCGGCACCGTTTCTGCCGGTGATGCCGAGATCGGTCAGCTGATCGCCGACGCTATGGAGAAGGTCACCGCCGACGGCGTTATCACCATCGAGGAGAACAAGACCACCGCCGAGACCTACACCGAGGTCGTCGAAGGTATGCAGTTTGACCGCGGCTATGTGACCCCCTACATGGTCACCGACACCGAGAAGATGGAAACCGTCTACGACGATTGCAGCGTGCTGATCACCGACAAGAAGATCAGCGTGTTCCAGGACATCGTACCCCTGCTGGAGCAGGTCATCCAGTCCGGTCGCAAGCTGCTGATCATCGCTGAGGATGTCGAGGGCGACGCCCTGTCCAACCTGATCATCAACCGTCTGCGCGGCGGCTTGAACGTGGTTGCCGTCAAGGCGCCCGGCTTCGGCGACCGCCGCAAGGAGATGCTGCAGGATATCGCCATCCTGACCGGCGGCACCGTCATCAGCAGCGACCTCGGCTATGAGCTGAAGGATGCCACCATGCAGCTGCTCGGCTCTGCCCGTCAGGTCAAGGTCACCAAGGAGAACACCACCATTGTCGGCGGCAACGGCGACAAGCAGGCCATTGCCGACCGCGTTGCCCAGATCCGCAGCCAGATCGTCACCGCGACCTCTGACTTCGACCGCGAGAAGCTGCAGGAGCGCCTTGCCAAGATGGCAGGCGGTGTTGCCGTCATCAAGGTCGGTGCCGCTACCGAAGTCGAGATGAAGGACAAGAAGCTGCGCATTGAGGACGCCCTGAACGCCACCAAGGCTGCCGTGGAGGAGGGCATCGTTGCCGGCGGCGGCACTGCCACCATCAACGCCATCCCCGCTGTGGACAAGGTCGTTACCGAGCTGGAGGGTGACGAGCGCACCGGCGCCAAGATCGTCCGCAAGGCTCTGGAAGCACCTCTGCGCCAGATCGCTGCCAACGCCGGTCTGGAGGGCAGCGTCGTCATCGACAACATCCTGAAGGCGAACAAGGCAAACTACGGCTTTGACGCCCAGAAGGAAGAGTATGTCGAGGATATGATCGAGGCGGGCATCGTTGACCCGACCAAGGTCACCCGCTCTGCTCTGGAGAACGCTGCCAGCGTTGCCGCTATGGTCCTGACCACCGAGAGCTTGGTTGCCGACCTGCCGGAACCCCCGGCACCCGTGGCACCTGCCGGCGGTGATATGGGCGGTATGTACTAATTTCTTAAATATGCACCCACAGGGCGCGGAGCCGAAAGGCTCCGCGCCTTTTTTTGTATAGATGCCCGCCCGGCGCACATACTGAATATAAAAGGGGGCGGCGGTATGTCTTTTCGGCGGCTGCGGGCGTTGGTGGTTTGTCTTGCGGCGGGCATCAGTCTTGTGCTGTGCCGGGTGTATTGGGTGGGGCAAAACGCCGTGTACGCCCAAAGCGCCTTGCAGCAGACCGAGCGCGAGGCGGCGCTGCCGCCCGACCGCGGCAACTTTTATGACCGCACGGGGCGGCTGCTGACCGGGGCTGCCGACGGCTGGTACGCCCTGTGCGTGCCGGGCAGCGACGGCTACGCCGAGCTGCTGCCCTATGTTTCCTACGCCGAGCAGACCGAGCTGTACCGCCGCCGCAACGATACATCGCTATTTTTCGTGCCGGTGGATCGGGATTTGTCCGCGCTGGGCATCCCGTGCCGCCGCATCGCACAGCGGTATCTGCCGCTGCCCATTGCGGTGCATCTTTTGGGCTACCGCAACGGCGAGGGGCAGGGCGTTGCGGGGCTGGAGCGCGCCTACGATGCGCTGCTCTCGGCATCCGGGGACGAGGTCGTTGCCGCCTGCGCCGCCACCGCGCAGGGGCTGCCGCTGACCGGCAGCGATCCGGTGTTCGTCACCCGGCATACCGGCACGGGGCAGGGGGTAGCGCTGACCTTGGACGCCGACATCCAGCGCCTGTGCGAGGGGGTTGCCGACCTGCATATGACCCGCGGCTGCATCGTGGTGCTGCAGCCCGATACCGGCGACATCCTTGCCGCCGTCAGCGTACCCCGGTATGACCCCAACGATGTTGCCAAAAGCATTGCGGCGGACGATACCTCGCTGATCGACCGTCTGCTGACCCCGTTTTGCGTGGGGTCGGTGTTCAAGATCGTGGCGGCAGCCGCCGCCTACGATGCCGGGCTGGACTGGTTCACCGCAGACTGCACGGGCAGCGTCACGGTAAACGGGCAGACCTACCGCTGCGCCCAAAGCCGCGCCCACGGCGAGGTCAACCTGCGCGCGGCGCTGGCGCAAAGCTGCAACTGCTACTTTATTGAGTTGGGGCAAAAACTGGGCGCCGAGCGGCTGGCTGCGGCTGCCAAGGCTTTCGGCTTGGGGCAGAGCATCACGCTTGCGCCCGGGCTGCAAAGTGATGCCGCCTCGCTGCCCGGCGCCGCGCAGCTGCAAAACGCGGGCGACCTTGCGCTGTTCAGCTTCGGGCAGGGGGCATTGACCGCAACGCCGCTGCAAATTGCCGCCATGACCAATGTTCTGGCAGACGGCGGGCTGTACCGTACCCCCGCCGCCGTGCAGGGGGTGCGCCGCGCTGACGGCAGCATCACCCCCAACGAGGTACCCGAACCCCGCCGGGTGTGCAGCGCCGCCACCGCCAAGGTGCTGCGCAGTATGCTGCACACCGTGGTGGAAGAGGGCATCGGCAGCGATGCCATGACCGGGGCAGGGGCGTGCGCGGGCAAAACCGGCACCGCCCAGACCGGGCAGTTTGACGCCGACGGCAGGGAACTGCTGAACTACTGGTTCACCGGCTTTTACCCCGCCGATGCCCCGCGCTATACCATCACCGTTTTGCAGGACGCCCGGCAAGCGCCCGAAACCTCCAGCGCCGCCGTTTTTGCCGATGTGGTGCAGGGGCTGCACGTTCTGGACGCAGCTTGAAGCTACCATCGCAAAAAACAGTTGACACCGCGCGAAAAGCGGCATATAATAGATTTGTTAAAAGGAAAATGGCGATGAAAGGGCAAATGCCGCACAAAACAGGTCATAAGAGAGAGCGCCGCACGGTGAAAGGCGCTTGGCTGACGTTTTCGGCAAAGCCACCCCGGAGCTTTCGGTGCAAAAGCCGAACGTACCTGCGGCGTTAACGCGGACAAAGCGGTGGCATATTTTTTTCGATATGCCGCAAACCGGGTGGTACCACGGAAGCTGTCAGCCTTCGTCCCTGTTCAGGGGCGAGGGCTATATTTTTTTGGTGCCGTTTATCGCAACAATACAAACCACGGATGGGAGAACACCAACTATGCAATGGACCGGACTGAACGAACTGCGCGAAAAATACCTGCACTTTTTTGAAACCAAGGATCACCTGCGTCTGGGCAGCTTTCCCTTGGTACCGAAGGACGACCCCAGCCTGCTGCTGATCAACAGCGGTATGGCGCCCATGAAAAAATGGTTCCTCGGTCAGGAGGAGCCGCCGCGTCACCGCGTGACCACCTGCCAGAAGTGCATCCGCACCCCTGATATCGAGCGCGTGGGCATCACCGCCCGCCACGGCTGCTTCTTTGAAATGCTGGGCAACTTCAGCTTTCAGGATTACTTCAAAAAAGAGGTCATTCCCTGGGCTTGGGAATTTTTGACCCAGGAGCTGGAGATCCCCGCCGACCGCCTGTACATCTCGGTCTATCAGGAGGACGACGAGGCTTACGACATCTGGACTAAGGTCATCGGCATCCCCGAAAGCCACATGGTGCGCCTCGGCAAAGAGGACAACTTCTGGGAGCATGGCTCCGGTCCCTGCGGTCCCTGCAGCGAAATTTACTTTGACCGCGGCGAGGAATACGGCTGCCACAAGCCCACCTGCGGCGTCGGCTGCGACTGCGACCGCTATATGGAGATCTGGAACCTCGTGTTCAGCCAGTTCGACTCCGACGGCAAGGGTCACTATGAGCTGCTTGCCAAGCCCAACATCGACACCGGTATGGGTTTGGAGCGTCTGGCGTGCGTTATGCAGGGCGTAGGCAACCTGTTTGAGGTGGACACCGTCGCCGCCGTTCTGCACCATGTTGAGCGCATCGCCGGCAAAAAATACGGCGAGAACGACAAGGACGATATTTCCATCCGCGTCATCACCGACCACATCCGCGCCACCGTGTTTATGGCATCCGACGGCGTTCTGCCCTCCAACGAGGGTCGCGGCTACGTTATGCGCCGCCTGCTGCGCCGCGCCGCCCGCCACGGTCGTATGCTGGGCATCAACCGCCCCTTCCTGACCGAGCTGGTCGATACCGTCATCGAGTCCAGCGAGGCCGGTTACCCCGAGTTGCGCGAGCATGAAAGCTACATCAAGAAGGTCATCGGCACCGAGGAGCTGCGCTTTGGTCGCACCATCGACGCCGGTCTGAACATCCTGAACGGTATGATGAGCCGCCTCAAGGACGTCCACGAGAAGGTTCTGTCCGGCGCTGAGGTGTTCAAGCTGAACGATACCTTCGGCTTCCCCCTCGACCTGACCCGCGAGATCGCCGCCGAGGCTGGCGTGCGCGTGGACGAAGCAGCCTTCCATATGGAAATGACCAAGCAGCGTGAGCGCGCCCGCGCCGAGCGCCTTGCCAAGGATATCTCCGGCTGGAGCGCCGACCTGTTCGGCGAGCTGACCACCGAGCCGACCCAGTTTGACGGCTACGAGGTCCTGACCGAGTCCGCCAAGGTCGTTGCCCTGTCTGACGGCGAGGAGTTGAACGACGCCATTGCCACCGACGAAGCCGGTGAGAGCAAGGAGGGCGTGCTGGTCGTGCTGGACCGTACCCCGTTCTATGCCGAGATGGGCGGTCAGGTCGCTGACCACGGCTACATCAGCTGCGGCAATGCCAAGCTGAAGGTCACGCAGGTCAAAAAGACCCCCAAGGGCTACTTTGTCCACACCTGCGAGCTGCTGGACGGCACCCTGCACGTTGGCGATGATGTCACCGCTGCCGTGGATGCCCAGCGCCGTATGTCCATCTGCCGCAACCACACCGCCACCCACCTGATGCAGAAAGCGCTGCGTGAGGTTCTGGGCGACCATGTGCATCAGGCGGGCAGCTATCAGGACGACCACATCACCCGCTTTGACTTCACCCATTTCAGCGCCGTCACCGCCGAGGAGCTGGTCGAGGTCGAAAAGAAGGTCAACGAGAAGATCTTCGAGAGCCTGAACGTCGAGATCAAGAACCTGCCCATCGAGGAAGCCAAGAAGATGGGCGCTATGGCGCTGTTCGGCGAGAAGTACGGCAGCGTTGTCCGCGTTGTGGACGCCGGCGGCTGGAGCACCGAGTTCTGCGGCGGCACCCACGTCAAGAACACCGCGCAGATCGGCTGCTTTAAGATCTTGGGCGAATCCAGCGTTGCCGCCGGCATCCGCCGTATCGAGGCAACCACCGGCTTCGGCGTGCTGGACCTGCTGGACGAGCGCACCGAGCTGCTGGCGCAGACCGCTGTTGCCCTGAAGGCCAACAATATGAAGGACGCCCCTGCCCGCGCCGAGGCTTTGACCGCCGAACTGAAGGAAACCAACAAGCAGCTGGATGTCCTCAAGGCGGAGATGGCTTCCTCCAAGATCGACGGCTTGTTCCAGGACGCCGCCGACATTGACGGCGTGCGCATTGTTTCCGCCTATCTGACCGGCACCGGTGCCGACACCCTGCGCGATATGATCGACAAGATCCGCGACAAGGCGCCCGATACCGTTGCCGTTCTCATCGGCAGCGACGGCAGCAAGACGATGATGGCTGTCGGCGTCTGCAAGAACGCCCTTGCCCGCGGCTTGAAAGCCGGCGCACTGGTCAAGCAGATCGCTGCCATCGCAGGCGGCAACGGCGGCGGCAAGCCCGACTTCGCTATGGCGGGCATCCGCGACTGCTCCAAGATCGACGACGCGCTGAACGCCGTACCCGAAATCGTCAAGAACGAACTGAGCAAGTAAGTTTTTATCATTTTTTCGGCAAAGGAGGGATATTGTATGGCTGATTGCCTGTTCTGCAAGATCGCAGCGGGGGACATCCCCTCCAACAAGCTGTTTGAGGATGACCAACTGCTGGCATTTTACGACATTGACCCGCAGGCACCCGTCCATTTTCTGGTCATTCCCAAAAAGCACATCGACTCTGCCGCTGTGCTGACCGAGGACGATGCCGCCCTGCTGGGACACATCTACGCCGTTATCGCGCAGCTGGCAGCCCAGCTCGGCATTGCCGAAAACGGCTACCGCGTGGTCACCAACGTCGGTGCCGACGGCGGTCAGAGCGTGAAGCATCTGCATTTCCACGTTCTGGCGGGACGCAGCCTTGCGTGGCCTCCGGGCTGATGCCCCCACCGCCTGATTTTTACAACGAAATGAGGTACTTGTTATGGCTGATACCTATACTTTGCACGTTGCGGGTCTGACCCGTGAACTGCCCATCTGCAAGGTCAACGACCATATGGACATCGCCGCCTTTATTATGTTCAGCGATGTCGAGCTGACCGTCGCCTGCGCCGCCGAGCTGCTGAAAAAAGCGCCCGAATTTGATGTTATCCTGACCGCCGAGGCGAAGGGCATCCCCCTTGCCTACGAAATGGCACGTCAGAGCGGCAAATATTGGATTCCCGCCCGCAAGGGTGCCAAGCTCTATATGCGCGAGCCTGTCGTCATTGAGGACCAGTCCATCACCACCGCCGGCAAGCAGACCCTTGTCATCGACAAGAAGGACATCGAGTATATGAACGGCAAGCGCATTCTGATCGTGGACGATGTCATCTCCACCGGCGGCTCGCTGCACGCGCTGGATGCCCTCGCTGCCAAAAGCACCGGCACCGTCGTAGGGCGCTGCGCCGCCTTGGCAGAGGGTGATGCCGCCGAGCGCAAGGACATCATCTTCCTCGAGCCGCTGCCCCTGTTCTTCCACTAAGCAATGAAACGGAAACTCGCGTGGTTCGCGTTGGGCTTTGCCCTGACCGAGCTTGCCGCGGCAAATCTGCCGCCGTTGGTCTGTGTGCCTGCGGCGGCACTTTTTGCTTTTGCGGTCTTTGGGCTTCGCAAACGCAGCCTGCACATTCCGGCTTTGGGTGCCGTGTGCGGGTTTGTTTACTTTGCCGTTTTTGCCGCCCTGTTTGTCCGCCCCGTGCAGGCGCTGGCAGGGCAGACCGTCACCGCCGCCGTGACCGTGCAGACCGATGCCGCCGCGGCGTATGAAGCCTACCATATGCGGGGCACCCTGCTGATCACCGAACTGGACGGCAAGCCCGCCCGCATCCGGGTGCAGTGCGCGGAATTTCCCGCCGCCGAAGCCGGGGAGCGCTTCACCGCCCAATTCACCCTGCGCACACCGAAAAACGACCGCTACCGCTTGGCAAAGCAAAGCGATGGAGTCTACCTGCGGGCAGAGTACGCGGGGTCGTACAGCCCGCTGCCCGCCAGCCGTCACCCGGTTTTTTGGCTGTATCGTCTGCGGCAGCGGGGCAGCACCGCCTTAAAGCGCTGGATGCCCGCCGATTCGGCAGCGCTCATCAGTGCTATGCTGCTGGGGGACACCTCCCGCCTGTCGGACGCTGACCGCGACGCCTTTGCCGCCGCCGGGGTAGCTCATCTGCTGGCGGTGTCGGGGCTGCACGTTTCCCTGCTGGCAGGGCTTTTGTTCCCGCGCAAACGTCGGTTTGCCCATACCGCACTCGCCGTGCAGGCGGGCGTCATCGTCGGCTATATGCTTCTCACCGGGCTGCCGGTTTCGGTGCTGCGTGCGGGGCTTGTGTTTCTGCTTGCCATTTTGGGACACTGGTTCTTGCAGCCGGTCGATCTGCTGACCTCCACCGGCGCGGCGGCGCTGCTGCTGGGGCTGCAAAATGCCTATATGCCCTGCGACTTGGGGTTTCAGCTTTCGTTCTGCGCCGTCTTGGGCGTGCAATGTGCAGCACACCTTGCCAAACAGCTGAAAAACCGCCTGCCTATGTGGATTTCTAACCTTACGTCCAACGCCCTGACCGCTGCGCTGGCGGCGCTTTTCACGCTGCCGGTGCTGGTCGCGCACGGTATGACCGTCAGCGCCGTGGGCGTTTTGGGTAATCTGCTGACCCTGCCGCTGATGGAGCCGCTGCTTTTGCTGGGGCTGGCGGTGCTGGGGCTTTCCTGCCTGCCGTTCTTGGCGCCGGTTTGCCATACGGTCAGCTTTCTGCTGGCGCTGTTGTTAAAACTTCTGCGCTGCATCGTGTTTTTCTGTGCTTCGCTGCCCGGGGCGCGGCTGCTGCTGCCCGCGCGCTACACGCTGTTTGTCTTGGGTGTGCTGGCGATGCTGGCACTCGTTTACTATTTTGCGGGCAGCCTGCGGCTGTACCCGCCCGCCGCCCTGTGCTGCGCGGCGCTTGCCGTCTTTATGGGCGTGCGGATGCAGCAGGGCATCGTCACCGTTGCGCTGGTCGGCACGGCGGGCAACCCCTGCGCCGTCATCACCCAAGACGGGCAGGCGGTCGTGGTGTTCCGGGGCGGCGCAGCCAACCGCCGGGCGGTCAAAAATTATCTGGCGCGCCACGGCGACCCCGCCTGCACACTGACAGTGGATTTGCGTGCAGCGCCGGGCGATACCGGTCTTGCCGCTGACCGCACCCTGACTGCCGCCGCGCAAACCGCGCCCGCCCGGTACGAGGTACTTGACGGACTGGCGCTGGACCTGTATCATAAAGGCAGCGGCAGTCTGGCCGTGCTGGAAGTGGGGAAGCGCCACATTGCGCTGATGTCCGGCAGCATCAAGCTGGACACCCCGGTGCAGGTCGATGTACTGTGCGCCGCCGGGGCGATTTCCGACTCGGTACAGGCAGAAACGATCTTGTTCACGGCGGAATCCCCGCCTTGGCTGGGCGATACCGATGCCGCACAGCTGTATTACGGTTCCGGCACCCCCGCCGTGGTTTTGCGCCCGGGTGCCGCTATGATTTTTGAGGAGGCGGAGCCTTATGCTGTACAGTGAAAAAGAGCTGGAGAAAAAGCTGCGCGCCGGCTGCGCCGTTTTCTATTTCTACGCCGCCGACGAAGCGCTGGTACACAGCGCCGCGCAAAAGGCGCTGAAATTTTTGCAGCAGGACGACCCCGAGGTCACCGTGCTGGACGGTCCCACCCCCCGCGTGGAGGAGATCGTTCTGGCGGCGGGAACCATCTCGTTTTTCGGCGGCAAGCGCCTTGTGCTGATGCCGATGGTTCGCCCGTCAACCTACTCGGACAAGGATCTGCAGGAGCTTTGCGACACCCTTTCCGACACCGAAAACGCCGTTTTTGTGCTGACCAGCGTGGTCGAGGAATCCTACGGCAAGCTGCGCCCCGGCAAGCGGGAGAAAAAACTCATTGCCGCCTGCGAGAAGCTCGGCTACAGCGTGCAGATCAACAAGCCCTCCCGCAATGCCCTGCAGGCACTGGCACGCCAGTGGGCAGGGGAGCTGAGCACCAACTTTGCGCCGGGGGCGGAGGGCGCCTTGCTGGATCGCTGCGGCGAGGATCAGTTCCTTTTGCGCAACGAGATCGACAAGCTGGCGGCACTTTCGGGCTACAGCACCATCACGGCGGCGATGGTGCAGCAGCTGGGTACCGTCACGCTGGATGCCGACACCTTTGATATGGTCAAGCTGGTGGCGGCCGGGCGGCTGGCGGCGGCGCAGCAAAAGCTGCGCACCCTGCTGGCGCTGCAAAACGATCCGATTCTTATCACTGGTGCGCTCAGCAGCAATTATCTGACGATGTACCGTGTTTCTTTGGCAAAGCGCAGCCGCCGCACGCTGGCGGATGCCGCCAAGGATTTCGGCTATACCGGCAACTGGAACTTCCGCCTTTCGGAGGCGGAACGCGCCGCCGCGCACTACAAAACCGCCCAGCTGGAACAGTGCCTGCGGGTGCTGCGCAAGCTGGATATCGACCTGAAAAGCAGCAAGCTGGGCAGCGATCTTTTGCTGCAAAAGGCGCTGTGCGAGCTTGCTTTGACCCGGAGTATGCCATGCTGAAACTGACCCGCGCCCTTTTGGTGGAGGGCAAATACGACGCCGCCCGGCTGCACAACCTTGTGGACGGCACGGTGCTGACGACCGACGGCTTCCGCGTTTTTAAGGACGCCGCGCTGCAAAATCTGCTCAAAAAAGTAGCCGCCGCGCAGGGGCTGGTCATTCTGACCGACTCCGACGCCGCGGGGTTTAAAATCCGCCATTTTGTCACGGGGCTGGTCGGGGCGCAAAACGTCCTGCAAGCCTACGTTCCCGCCGTACCCGGCAAGGAATCCCGCAAAGCCCAGCCCGGCAAGGAGGGGCTTTTGGGGGTCGAGGGCGTGGACGATGCCCTGATCTTGCAGGGGCTGCAAACCGCCTTGGCAGGCGCTGCCGACACCGCCGCCTGCCGGCGCAGCATCACCTACACCGATTTGTACGAGTGGGGCATTTCCGGCACCGCCAACAGCGCCGACAACCGCCGCAAGCTGCTGCACCGCTT
>CAKTAS010000018.1:0-19493 GCA_934529095.1 uncultured Gemmiger sp.
CGGCATTTTGGGCAGCGGCACGGTGTCGCTGCTGGCCAGCAGCCTTACCCTGCCCATCTCCTACAAATTCGGCGGGGTGCGGGCGCGCAGCTTTGTGGGCACGGCGTTTTTAGCTTTGTTTGTTCTGGGATTTCTGCTGATGCGCAGCCTGCCCGCGGGCTTTATGCGCGACACCGTCGCTGCCCTGAACACCGTCGGCGATCAGCAGGTCTGGCTTTTTCTGGTGCTGATTTTTGCCGCCTTGCTGGCGCTGTATGCGGCAAGCGCCGCCGTGTGCGTGCGCATTTACAAAAATAACGCGCGGTAAAGAAAAACACCGGTTTTTCCGCTTGACAAAGCCCCCGGTATTTGCTATAATAAATTGCTGTGCTGAACGGCACAGTTTATCCTTGCCTTTCTCTTGCAGAAAGGCCATACGTCCAAAAGGAGGTGCACAGAATATGGCTAAGTACGAAACCATGATGGTTACCACCGCTGCTGTCGACGAGGAAGCTGCTACTGCTCTCGTGAACAAGTTCAAGAACCTGATCGCAGCAAACGGTACGATTGATTCTGTTGATGATTGGGGCAAGAAGCGTCTTGCTTATCCCATCAACGATGAGACCGAGGGTGTCTACACGGTGATCCGCTTTACCAGCAACCCCGATTTCCCGGCGGAGCTGGATCGTGTTTTCAAGATCACTGAAGGCGTTCTTCGCAGCATGACCATTGCTGTTGAGGAGTAAGGAGTACCAAAATGCTGAATGTTGTTGCCATTATGGGTCGCCTTGCGCGTGACCCCGAGCTGCGTCAGACTACCACCGGCAAGAGCGTTGCCTCGTTCACCATTGCGTGTGACCGCGGCCGCCGCGATGCCAACGGTCAGAATGTTGCCGACTGGATCCCCGTTACGACGTGGGACCGCACGGCTGAGTTTGTGTGCAAATATTTCCAGAAAGGCTCTTTGATCGCCGTTGACGGTCGTCTGCAGAGCCGTTCCTATCAGGACAAAAACGGAAATAACCGCACGGCAATCGAAATCGTAGCCAACAACGTCAATTTTGCCGGTCCTAAATCCGCAAACGCCGCCCCGATGGGTGATGCCGGTTACGGCGCACCCATGGCAGAGCCCGCTGCCCGTCCCGCCATGCAGCAGCCGTCCGCCGCCAGCTATTCTGCCGGCAGCAATGACGACTTTGCGCTGATCGAGGACGAAGGCGACCTGCCCTTCTGACTTAAAAAATCAAACGTACAACTCTAAAAGGAGGTTACCACAATGGCTATGGATCGTTCTTCCCGTCCGATGCATCGCGGCCGCAAGAAGGTTTGCAGCTTCTGCGTTGATCGCGTTGAGCATATCGACTACAAGGATCTGCCCCGTCTGCGTAAATACGTCAGCGAGCGCGCCAAGATCATTCCCCGCCGTGTGACCGGTACCTGCGCTTTCCATCAGCGTGAGCTGACGGTTGCCATCAAGCGTGCCCGTTATATGGCTTTGATGCCCTACGTCAGCGATTAATTCGCACGCAGCATCCAAAAATGCTCAAAAAAGGAAGCCATCCGAAAGGATGGCTTCCTTTTTTTGCCTGTCAATAAACCGAATGGGTCGATTGCAAACCTTCGGCAGGTTTGTAGGGGACGCATAGTTGCGTCCCACAGACCGTCGATAAACCTAACGGGATGATTGCGAACTTTCGGTAGGTTTGTAGGGAACGGTCTTGACCGTTCCGTGCAGTCTAGCCGATAGTACGATATATCGTGAAAGCACGCGCCGTTCGGCGCGATTTTATGCGCTGCGCGCAGCCAGCGGTGCGGATGGGTCAAGACCCATCCCTACATTACTGCCCGAAAAAGGGTTTTGACAAACTGAAAGAAAGCCATCCGAAAGGATGGCTTTCTTTTTGTTTTGGGATATTACGCGCAGGCACGCCTTATTCCGGCGCCGATTCGGTGCTTTCGCTCACTGATTCGGCACCTTCGCTTACCGGGTCGGTGCTTTCGGGTTCGTTGCCGGCGGCGGAGGCGACCAACGAATCATCGCGTTCGCCGGCAATGCTCACAATGACGACCACCTTGCCCGCGTTGAACCGCGTGCCGACCGAAACACTGGTTTCCGCCACGCAGCCCGCTGCCATCGTGCCGTCATTTTCGACGATCGTCATCTTGTATTGTATCTCCAGCGCGTCCAGCTTTTTGCTGGCGTTGGCTTGGGTGTAGCCGAGGATGTCCGGCATTTCCACCAGGTTGGGTCCCTTGCTGACGACGATCTGCAAGATCTGGTTGGATTCGGTTTTCAGCGTACCTGCCAGCGGGTCCTGGCTGATGATCACGCCCGCCGCCACGTCAGAGGAGTTCTGCTCGGTCAGCACAAAGCGGTAGCCCGCATACAGGTCGCTGTCCTTGACCTCGTCGGCGTAATTTTTGCCCACCAGATTCGGCACGGTCTGAATCTCGCTGCCGGAGTCGGCATCCTGCACGGTGACCGGCGGCGGGGTGGCAACCTGCGTGGGCGTGTCGTCACGGCGGCGGGAAAAGCTCCACACCAGCAGCAGCGTCAGCACCGCAATGACCACCAGCGACACCGCCATAATTTTGCGGGTGCTGATCTGGTTTTCGCCGCGCTCAAACATCGCGTTGGCAACGTTGGGGTCGGTCAGAGCGCTCATCAGCTCGGGTACGGTCTGCATACGCCGGGCGGGGTCCAACCGCAGCGAACAGCCCAGCACCTGCGAAAACCACGTCGGCACGCCCGCCTCCAGGCTGTGGGCGGACTCCAGGCTGTCGCGCACCTTGCGCTGGGGCGCGGCGATCGGCGTTTGCCCGGTGACCATCTTGTAGCAGACAGCGCCCAGCGCGTACACATCGGTGTACCGCCCGCTGAATTCCGCCGCCGAATACTGCTCCGGTGCGGCGTAGCCGGGGTACAGCTGCGCTTTCAGCTCGCTTTCGCCGGTGCGCAGCGCCAGCGTGCCGTAGCCGGTCAGCCGGGCGGCGCCGTCGATGGGCAGCAGGATGTTGTCGGGGCAGATGCCGCGGTGGATCAGCCCCGATGTGTGCAGCAGCGCCACGCCCTCCATAATCGGCTGCAGCAGGGTGCGCGCCTCGGCAGGGGTCAGCGTGCGGCTGCGCAGGCTCAGGTAATGGGTCAGCGTCATACCTTTTTCGGTTTCCTCCACGGCATAGACGGTGTTGTTTTCCTCCCAGACGTCCAGAATGGTGGAAAGTCCCGTGGCGGGGGTCAGCTCGCGCAGGTCGTCGTACAAATCCTTAAAATCCATACGGCTGGTCTTGAACAGCACCTCCCTGCCCTCCTTGGGCATCAGTGCGCCCTCGGGGCTGCGCCCGTTGCACAGGGTCACGGGGAAGTATTCCTTGATCAGGACAAAGCGCTTTTCTTCGTTCAGCACGGCGCGGTAGGTCAGCCCGTCACCGTCGGCGCTGATGTAGCTGCCCACCGTGTATTTGCCGCTCACCAGCTGTGTACCCAGCGGCAGCGCACCCTCGGGGTTTTTGTTTTCCAGCGAGCGGGCGCAGTGGGGGCATTCTCCGTGAAAGCCGCCCGGCAGCGCCTGCAGGCAGTGGGGACACAGATGTTGCGGCATGGCGAAACACTCCTTTGGTCTTGGGCTGTAACAAAAAAGAGAAGATATCGCCACAAAAGAGATGCTGCGGGTACTCTTTTCTGTTCTATCTTCTCTTGCTTTTTATTGCGATGCTGCGTTAAATCAGCGATCCAAATCTTCCTCGTTCTCGAGGGTGTGCCAAGCGTTCTGCACGTCGTCATCGTCGTCCAGCGCGTCCAGCAGCTTGCCCATCTGCACCAGCTGATCGGGGTCGGTCAGGGTGGTGGTGGTGCTGGGAACCTGCGCCACATCGGCGGAAATAAAGGTGTAGCCCTTGGCTTCCAGCGCGTTGCAGACATCGGTGAAGGCTTCGGGCGCGGTGGTGACCTCAGCGGCATCCTCGCCGGCATCAAAGTCATCGGCTCCGGCGTCCAGGGCGTCCATCATCAGCTCATCGGGGTCCTTGTCCTCGAGGTCCACGACGATCACGCCCTTCTGGGTGAACATAAAGCCGACACAGCCCATCTGACCCAGGTTGCCGCCGAACTTGTCAAAGTAGTGGCGCATATTGGCAGCGGTGCGGTTGCGGTTGTCGGTCAGCGTTTCGACCATAACGGCCACGCCGCCGGGACCGTAGCCCTCGTAGGTGATGGCTTCGTACTCGGTCTTGTCGCCGCCCTCGGCGCGCTTGATGATGCGCTGGATGTTGTCGTTCGGCACGCTGTTTGCCTTGGCCTTGGCGATCAGGGCAGCCAGCTTGGAGTTGGCAGCGGGGTTGGCGCCGCCTTCCTTAACGGCAACGGCGATCTCGCGGCCGATCTTGGTAAAGACCTTGGCGCGGGCGCCGTCGGTTTTTTCTTTTTTACGCTTGATGTTGTTCCATTTGCTATGTCCGGACATTGGAAGAATCCCCCTAGTTTGTATTCCACCGGCTTGTCAGAGGCAAGCCGACAATTTCCAGTTAATTATTATACCACACTTCAACGTGCTTTTCAAGTCTTTTATTGCAGGTTGCGCAGCCCCTTGGGGTAATGGTTTTTGACCCTGCCCCCGCTGACCTTGCCGCAGCCCAAGGGGTAGCCGTCCACCAACACGGCGCACCAGCCGTTTTGGGCAGTGGCGGCGTCGATTTCCTCACCGCGCAGCCACGCGGCGGTGCGCGGGTCGGCAAGGGTGAGCCGCTCGGTGTTGGCGCAGCGGCTGCCGTATGCCATAAACAGCGCGTGTTCGGGCTGAAAGCGCTTTTTCAGCACGCTGCCCAGCGGCACGCCGCAGCGCAGCAGGTGCAGCTTGGCGGTGTTGAGCGCCGCCGCGTCTGCCGGGGGCAGGATCAGCCTGTCCCCTGCCGCGGTCAGCGGGGCATCTGCCAAAAACGGAAAGTATTCCTTGGCGAACGCCAGCCATTCGGCGCTCGGCTTTGCCGGCTTGCCGGGCTTGATGCGCGGCGCGGCGGGTGCCGGGGCATCGGCGGATTTTTGCAGCTTTGCCATAAAATGCCCCTCGCCCCCGTCGGCGGGCCAGATGCGGCGGCACTGCCCGGCGGCAAAGCCTGCCGGGGCACGGTTGGCTTCGCCCGGACTGCCGAAGCCGCAGGACGACAAATCGCAAAGGGCAAACTCCGGGTGGCGGGCAAGAAAAGTGGCGATCTGCCCCTCGTCCTCCTGCGGGGCGAAGGTACAGGTCGAAAACACCAGCACCCCGCCCGGTGCCAGCAGTGCGGCGGCGTTTTCCAGAATTTCCGCGCCCAGCGCGGCGCAGTGCGCCACCAAGGCGTCATTGTGCTGCCCTGCAGCGGCAGGCTCCTTGCGGAACATCCCCTCGCCCGAGCAGGGCGCGTCCACCAGCACGCGGTCAAACTGCCCGGGCATGGCGGCTGCCAGCCGGGCGGTGTCCTCGTTGGTGATGACGGCGTTGGTCACGCCCATACGCTCAAGATTCTGGCGCAGAATTTCGGCGCGGGGGGCGGCGTATTCGTTCGCCAGCAGCACCCCCTGCCCCTGCAAGGCGGCGGCGAGCTGGCTGGTTTTTCCACCCGGCGCGGCGCAGAGGTCCGCCACCCGCATACCGGGTTGCACGTCCAGCAGCGCGGCGGGCGCGGCGGCGCTTGGCTCCTGCGCGTAAAAGACCCCGGCGTGGTGCCACGGGTGGCGCCCGGGGCGAAGCTCCGGCGCAACGGTGAACGCCGTGGGGCAAAATACAGACGGCACAGCGTCAAAATCCACGCTTTGCGCAAACTGCTGCGGCGTGCAGCGCAGCCCGTTGACCGTGACGCCGCGCGCCGGGCTTAGCGTGGCGTAGGCGTACACCTCGTCAAAACGCGACCCCAGCAGGGCGCGTTCCCGCGCGGTAAAATCCTGTGGAAACTGCATAACGGCTCCTTGCATAAATGGATGATGGGCGGGCAAACTAACTGTGCGGCCGCAAACCGCAGCCGCACAGCACCGAGTTTTGAAAGGAGTTTTGACCCATGGCGAAGAACCAGACCGAGAACAGCCGCGCTGCCAACAGCACGACCGATGCCAAAAAGAACCAAAACACCCAGAAAGCACCCCGCCGCACGGCAAACACGACCCAGACAGCGGGCAGCAAAAACAGCACCAAGTGATCCTGCAAGCCGGGGCGGTTATTTCCGTTCCGGCTCATATTCTGCCCATACAGCGTCAAAAAGCTGCTGGATTCGGTCGTTTTCGCCCCGCAGGTACAGCCAGCCCAACAGACATTCCAGCCCGGTGGAGGCGCGGTATTCCTGCACGGTGGCGTGCTTGGCAACGCTTGCCTTGCTGGCATTTTTGCCGCGGCGCAAAACGCTGGCTTCCGCCTCGGTCAAGAGCGGCTCCAGAATTTCCAGCTCACGGCACTGCGCGTGGGCGCTTACATAGTGGGTGGCAACGGTGTGCAGCCGGTTGGGCTGCAGGCGGGTGCTGCCCACCAGGCGGGCGCGCACCAGCAGCTCCAGCACGGCATCGCCCACAAACGCCAGCGCCACGGGCGACATTTCGTGGATATCCACCTCGGGTTTTGTTTCAAACAGCATAGCGACCCCCTGTGCTTAGTACAGGTAGTCGAACTCGTACTCGCCGATGTGGATGGTGTCCTCCTCCTCGACACCCTGCGCGACCAGCTCGTCCAGAATGCCGGAATCGCCCAGCTGGGTCTGGAAGTATTGCAGGCTCTCGTAGTCCTCGACGTTGGTGCCGGCGAGGATGCGCTCCAGCCAGGGGGCGTCCACATCGAAGTCGTGTTCGCCCAGACGGGTGACGGTGAAGGGGCGCTGACCCTCGGCAGATTTGTCGGGGCGCTTGTACTCTGCCTCGTAGACCTTGACGGGGGGCAGCTCCTTCAGGCGGGCGTAGACGATGGCGGGCAGGTTGTCGATGCCCTGCCGTGTCGCGGCGGAGATGGGCATAAAGGTGTAGCCCTTTTCCTCGACATACGCCTTGAAGTCGGCGATCTGCTCCTCGGTGGCGATGTCGCACTTGTTGCCCAGCACGATCTGCGGGCGCTGTGCCAGCTCGGCGCTGAAGCCGACCAGCTCGTGGTTGATCTGCTCAAAGTCCTGCTTGGGGTCGCGCCCCTCGCAGCCGGAAACATCCACAACGTGCAGCAGCAGGCGGCAGCGCTCGACGTGGCGCAGGAAGGCGTGACCCAGACCCACGCCCTCGGCGGCGCCTTCGATCAGACCGGGGATGTCAGCGCAGACAAAGCTCTGCTCGGGACCGACGCGCACCACGCCCAGCACGGGGGTCAGGGTGGTGAAGTGGTAGTTGGCGATTTTGGGCTTGGCGGCGCTGATCATACTGATCAGCGTCGATTTGCCCACGTTGGGGAAGCCGATCAGCCCCACGTCCGCGATGACCTTCAGCTCCATTTTAAGCTGAAATTCCTCGCCGGGCAAGCCGGGCTTGGCGAACTTGGGGATCTGGCGGGTGGGGGTGGCAAAGTGGCTGTTGCCCCAGCCGCCGCGACCGCCCTTGGCGACGATGACCGGCTCGCTGCCGGAGAGGTCCGCCACCACTAGCCCGGAGTCGGCTTCTTTCAGCACCGTGCCGCGGGGTACGCGGATGACAAGGTCGTCACCGTCGGCGCCGGTCTGGCGCTTGGCGCGCCCGTTTTCGCCGTCTTGCGCGGCGTACTTGCGCTTGTAGCGGAAGTCCATCAGGGTGGAGAGGTTGTCGTCCGCCACAAAGATGACATCGCCGCCGCGGCCGCCGTCACCGCCGTCGGGACCGCCCGCCGCGACAAATTTTTCACGGTGGAAGGTCACCACACCGTCGCCGCCCTTGCCGGCGCGCACCGAGATGGTGGCGGTATCAATAAAATTGCTGGTAGCCATAGTTTATTACCTCGTTGCAAAAAGAAACGGGCAGGTCATGCCGACCCGCCCGTCTTGGTTTTTACTGCTTGACCGTGCAGCGCTTGCGGTCGCGGCCCATGCGCTCGAAGTGAACGCGGCCATCGACGAGAGCAAACAGCGTGTCATCGCTGCCGATGCCCACGCCCTCACCCGGATGGATGTGGGTGCCGCGCTGACGAACCAGGATGTTGCCGGCCAGAACGAACTGACCGTCGCCGCGCTTTACGCCCAGACGCTTGGACTCAGAATCACGGCCGTTCTTGGTAGAACCTACGCCTTTTTTATGTGCCATTGTGTTTTACCTCCTTAGCCGTTGATCGCGGTGATTTCCACCTTGGTGTAGGGCTGACGATGACCCTTGCGGACCATGCTGCCCTTCTTGGGACGGTAGGTCAGGATGTTGAGCTTCTTGCCCTTGCCGGTCTTGACGACCTTGGCAACAACGCTAGCGCCCTCAACGACGGGAGCGCCAACCTTGACAGCGCCCTCCTCGCCAACAGCCAGAACCTGATCGAAGGTGACTTCGGTATCAGCCTCAGCGTTCAGCTTCTCGACATAAACGACGTCGCCGACCTTAACGCTGTACTGCTTGCCACCGGTTTTGATAACTGCGTACATAGGAAAACCTCTTTCAAAAAGTCTCGCTGGACAATAGGGCGTTGCGGCAAAACCGCACACTTCCAGAGCCCATACCAAGCGGCTTATATAGCTTACCACACAAATTGCGCTTTGTCAAGCGCATTTTGCACGGCAAGACAAAGTTTTTATGTACGGCAAGACAAAGTTTCAGATTGCAGAAAAAGCCCTTTTACGGGTAGAAATGTAGGGCGCGTGTCTCGACCGCGCCGTACCGCTGGCTGCGCGCAGCGCATAAAATCGCGCCGAACGGCGCGCGTTTTCACGTTATATCGTACTATCGATAAGACTGCACGGAACGGTCAAGACCGTTCCCTACAAACCAGCCGAAAGTTCGCAATCATCCTGTTGGGTTTGTCGACAGTCTGAAAGTTTTTCTTTATGTCAGCCCATTTTGGCGGGCAGCCGCCTGCACGGTGTTGAGCATAAGCATGGCGCGGGTCATAGGACCTACGCCGCCGGGTACCGGGGTGATGAAGGCGGCTTTTTCGGCAGCGGCGGCAAAAGCCACATCGCCGTGCAGCTTGCCGTCGGCGCCGCGGTTGATGCCCACGTCAATGACGACCGCGCCCGGCTTGACCATATCCCCGGTCACAAAGCCCGCACGCCCCACGGCAGCGACCAGAATATCGGCGGCGGCGCAAATTTCCTTGAGGTTTTTCGTCTTGGAGTGGCAGATGGTAACGGTGGCGTTTTTCTCCAGCAGCAGCATGGCGGCAGGCTTGCCCACAATGTTGCTGCGCCCGATGACCACGGCGTTTTTGCCGCTGATTTCGGTGCCGGTGGACTCGATCATACGGATGCAGCCCGCCGGGGTGCAGGGCAGATAGCAAGGCTCGCCGATCTGCATACGCCCCACATTGACGGGCGAAAATCCGTCCACGTCCTTTTCGGGCGGGATGGCGTCGATGACCGCTTTTTCGTTGATCTGCGCGGGCAGCGGCAGCTGCACAAGGATGCCGTGTACCGACGCATCCGCCGCCAGCGCACGCACCTGCGCCAGCACCTCGTCCTGCGTGGCGGTTTCCGCCATATGGATGCTGCGGCTCTCGATGCCGCACTCGGCGCAGTCGTTCACCTTGCCGCGCACATACACCTGGCTGGCGGGGTTTTCGCCCACCAGCACCACGGCCAGGCACGGGACGATGCCCTTTGCGCGCAGCGCCTGCACCTTTTGGGCGGCCTCCGCCTTGGTGGCGGCTGCCAATGCTTTTCCGTCAATGATTGCCATAAATACTTCCCTCTTTCCTCGCTTATTCTTCGGGGTTTTCCAGCTCCTCCACGTCGGGAACCGTCAAATCCAACTCGGCTAAGCGGTGGTTCATCGCCTTGGTGGCTTTGACGAACTCCGCGTGGGAGGCATTTGCGGGCAGGGTATCGGGGGCAAAACGCTCGCCCGCCTGCTCCTGTTTTTTGAGATCCGCCACTGCCAGCGTGACCCGCAGCTGCTTGCCGCGTGCGCGGTACAGCCCGATGCCCAGCAGCACCAGCGACACCAGCACCGTGACAATGGCAAACAGCTGGCTGGCGCGCAGCCCGGTGCCGCCGATGAGCAGCGAATCGGTGCGCAGACCTTCGATCCACGAGCGCCCCAAGCCATACCACACGGCATAGCTGAGGAATATCTGCCCATTGAATTTACGGCGCTTGATCAGCGCCGCCAGCATGGCAAAGCCGACCAGACACCAGATGCTCTCATATAAAAAGGTAGGATGCACCGGCAGCGCGGGGTCCGCGGTGACGCCCGCCTTCAGGGTGACCTGCATGGATTTCAGGTACGCCTCGGTGCCTTCGCTGTACATACCCCACGGCAGGGTGGTGTTGGTGCCGAAGGCTTCCTGATTGACAAAGTTGCCCCAGCGACCGATGCCCTGCCCGATCAAAAAGCCCATGGACGCCAAGTCAAACAGCGGCAGCAGCGGCACCTTGCGCCACTTGGCAGCCAGCCCGCCAAAGACAAACGCGCCGATGACCGCGCCGTAGATGGCAATGCCGCCCTGGCGGATGTCGAGCATTTCCCAGATGCTTTGATACTCAAAAGGTGCCATAGCAACGTAATAAATACGCGCGCAGACGATCGCCATTACGGTGCCGACGGCGACAACATCCACCAGACGGTCGGAGTCAATGCCGAAATCCGCCGCCATACGGAAGGCGAACAGCAGCGCCAGCAGCATACCGGATGCGATGAGAACGCCGTACCAGTAAATGTTGAACCCGCCGATGGACAGCGCCACGCGGTTGATGGTAAACTCCCACCCCAAGGCGGGGAATTGTACATGATAGATCATTGATACTTACCTCCCTCAATCCCCGTCCTCGGCGGGGTCGATCTGCACATAGGCGCGGGTTTCCTCCCGCAGGGCGGTGCGCAGCAATTCGTCGGCGTCCTGCACGGTCAGTGCCGCCAGCGCCTCAATTTCCTCTGCCAGCGTGCGCCCCTTCAGGCAGGCGTCGGCAGCGTCCTCGGCGGCTTCGTCGGGCTGCTCCATGCTGCCCAGCGTTTCGCCGTACAGTTGGTTTTTGACAAGACGGAAAATTTCCGGGTCGAACCCATCGCGGCGCAAACGCTCGATCTCCTGCTGCAGCAGCGCAGCCACTTGGCGGGGCTGCTCGCTCTCGCCGGTAAAGGCAACACAGCACGCGCCCGGCGCGGTGACGCAGTCCCCGGAAAAGCCGGGGTTTACCAGCGATGTATCGTACAATTTGCGGTAGAACTCCGTCAGCCCGCCGCAAATCAGATCGCTGAGCATCGCCAGCAGCAGCTCGCGCTTGAGGTCGCCCTTTTCCAGCGGCGGTTCGCGGTAGGCAACACCGAAGCAGGGGCGGTTGACCGGCATGGTAAAGTGCTGCTCTTTTTGCGGGATGGCGCCGGTTTCCGCCGGGATATCCCACGCCACAGCGTGGTTTTTGCGTGCACGGTACAGCCCGTTGCGCTTGCAGGCTTCGACCGCCTGCCCCAGCGTAATTTTGCCCGCCACCGACAGCACCATATTTTCCGGCGCGTAAAACGCCTTGGCGCAGTCGTACATCAGCGGCGGGGTGATCTCGGCAATGCTCTGCACGGTCCCGGCGATGTCCTCGCGCAAAGGATGGGCGCGGTACAACCCGCGGAACAAGGCGTTCAGCAGCCGCCAGTCGGGGCTGTCGTCGTACATTTTGATTTCCTGCGCGATGATGCCCTGCTCCTTGGCGATGCTTGCCTTGGTAAACCACGGCTTGCCCACCTGACCGAGCAGAATATCCAGATTTTCGTCGATTTTTTCGGTGGCGGAAAAAACGTAGCAGGTGCGGTCATACCCCGTAAAGGCGTTGGCGGACGCGCCCGTTTTGGCGTACAGGGCAAAGGTGTCGCCCGCGGCGGTTTCGCACATTTTATGCTCCATAAAATGCGCCGTGCCGGCGGGCAGGGTGACCGTGCGCCCGTCCAGCGTAAATTGACGATGCACCGAGCCAAAATCCGCCGCGTAATACCCGTGTACCGAGCTGTAGCCCGGCATGGTGCGGCAGATGACGCGCAGCCCGCTGGGCAGCGTGACGCTTTGGCAGCCCACGGCGCTGCCTGCCGGGGAGGGTGTGTTATTCCTCATCGGGTGTCCCCTTTCCCTCGGTGCCGGGGCGGGCGGTGACCACATACCCCACCGAGTAGCTGTATTGCTCCAGCACGCGGCGCACCTCGTCGATGGTGACGGCGCTCGTCAGCACCTTGCCGTAGGCGGGCGGATACAGCGGCTCGCCGCGCAAAATCTGCCCGTAGTACCAGCCCTCCAAGGCGGAAAGGCTGTCCTCCAGCGCGTCCATACCCGAAAGCAGCCCGCTGCGGCAGTCGTCCATTTCCTCCTGCGTGATGGGACCCTTTTTCAGCCCCTCCCACTCGGCGAGCATAGCCGCCTCCGCCTGCATGACCTTGCCCGGCTCCACGCCGGAGTCGATCATCATAGCGCCCGTGGCGCGGTGCGCTGCCGCGCCGCAGTAGTAGCACAGCGATTGCTTTTCGCGCACGTTCATAAACAGCCGGCTGGTGGACGCGCCGCCCAGCAGGTTCATCGCCACGCGCAGGGCGCTGACGGTGGGTACGTTGTCGGCGCTGCCGGTCGTAAACAGCATACACAGCTTGGCCTGCGTCAGCCCGGGCAGCGTTTCGGTAAAGCGGCGCAGCGGCGTGCGGGGCATCGCCACCGGTGCGCCCGGCTCCTGCGGGTCGCGCTGCACACCGTCCAGGCGGCGCAGCAGCTTTTCCGCCACGCGCTCGGCATCGGTACCCTGCACCATCACGTCGATGCGGGACTGGCGCAGAATGCGGTCGTACTCGGCTTTCAGGGCTTCGGGCGTGACGGCAGACAGCTCGTCCGGGTAGCCGCCCAGTTCGATGCCCGCCGGGGAATCGCCGTAAAATTTGCGCCGCGCCTGCCGCACGCAGTACAGCCGCTTGGCGTTCAGCTCCGCCTGCAGGCGAAGGGACTGGGTTTCGGTTTCGATGCGCACCGCCTCGGCGTCAAAGACGCCGTCCACAAGGTACGGCTCAAACACGGTGCCGAAAACGATATCGGCGTAGGCGTCGGTCAGGTTTTCCCCTGCCAGCGCGTAGGCATCCTTGATGCCGCAGATGTCCGCCGACAGCACGCGGTCTATGCCCGCGCCGCTCAGCTCCACGCCCAGATCGGCGCCGTACAGCCCCGCCAGCTTGCGGGACAGCGCGGTCATATCGGGGCAGGCGGCATAGCCGCGCTCCAGCACTTGGGTCAGCACGGCGTCCAGCGTGGCGGTGTCGCGCCGCGCGGGGAACCGCAGGTGGATGGCGATGCGGCAGCGGTTGAATTTATCGGCTTCCAGCGTGGTGATATGCACGCCGGGTGCCAGTTGTTTGCGTTCCAATTGTAAATCCTCACTTAACAATAATCCTTTATATTATACGCCCATTTTATGAAAAAGTAAATCCTAACTTGTGGGTGTTGCCCTTGCAGCCTGGCGGCGGGTACGGTATAATAGAAGGTACAGTATGATTCGGAGGTCACCTTTATGAACCGCTTTGCTTTACACGGCACCTTTGTGGACACGCCCACCCCCGATGCGCTGCGGGTGCGCACGGGCTATCTTTTGTGTGAGGACGGCGTCTGCGCCGGATTTTCGCCCGATGCCCCCGCCGGGGTGCCGGTGCGGGACTACGCCGGGCAGCTGATCACGCCGGGTCTTGTGGACCTGCACCTGCACGCGCCCCAGTACAGCTACTGCGGCACGGCGATGGACTTAGAGCTGCTGGACTGGCTGCAGCGCTACACCTACCCCGAGGAAGCCCGCTACGCCGACCCCGGCTATGCCAAGCTGGGCTACGGCTATTTTGTGCGCGACTTAAAAGCCAGCGCCACGACCCGCGCCTGCATCTTTGCCACGCTGCACACCGACGCCACGCTGGAATTGATGCACCAGCTGAAGGACGCCGGGCTGGGCGCCTTTGTGGGCAAGCTGGCGATGGACCGCAACAGCCCCGACAGCTACCGTGAGCCGAGCGCCGCCGCCGGGCTTGCCGAAACGCGCCGCTGGCTGGATGCCTGCCGCGCCGAGGATATGCTGCACAGCGGTGCGGTGCGCCCGATGCTGACCCCCCGCTTTACCCCCAGCACGGGCGACGAATATAGGGCGGGGCTGGGCAGGCTTGCCGCCGAATACAAGGTGCCCGCGCAGAGCCATCTTTCGGAGAATCCGTCCGAGATCGCGTGGGTCGCCGAGCTTTGCCCCGGCACCCGTTTTTACGGCGAAAGCTACAGCCGCCACGGCTTGTTTGGCGGCGAGGTTCCCACCGTGATGGCGCACTGCATTTACAGCGGCGAGGAGGAGCAGGCGTTGATGAAGCGCAACCGCGTGATGATCGCCCACTGCCCCACCAGCAACGAGAACGTCATTGCCGGCATTGCCCCCGCCGCGCACTATCTGCGGGGCGGCTGGCGCGTCGGACTGGGCAGCGATGTGGCGGGCGGTCACACGCTGGACCTGTTTGCCGTGATGGCATCCGCCGTGCAGGTCAGCAAGCTGCGCTGGCGCTATGTGGACCAGACCGAAGCCCCGCTGACGATGGTGGAAGCGTTGTACCTTGCCACCGTGGGCGGCGGCGATTTCTGGCGCGACTACGGCGTGCAGCTGGGCTTGTTTGAGCCGGGCTACGCGCTGGACGCGCTGGTTCTGGACGACAGCGCCCTGCGCAACCAGCGGGCGTTCACCCCCGCCGAGCGGTTGGAGCGCTACGCCTATCTGGGCAAGGGCAGCCTGACGGCAAAATTTGTGGATGGTCGGCAGATTTTTTGACAAACATTCCTTATAACCAAACGACCCCGGCGACCGAGTCCATTCTCGGCTGCCGGGGTCTACCCTTTCCCCTCTATAAAAACGGTTGCGCTTAGTTGATAAAGGCGTCGTGGATGGCTGCCACGGCTTTGTCGGCGTCCTTTTCGTCAATGACGACGCTGATCTTGATCTCGCTGGTGGAGATCATATGGATGTTGATGTTCTGGTTGAACAGCGCCTCAAACATCGTGCTGGCAACACCAGAATGGCTCTGCATACCTGCGCCCACAATGGACACCTTGGCAAAGTTCTTGTTGACGGTGACCTCGCCGCCGCCAAAGCGGGAGGTTGCGCTCTGCAAGGCTGCCACGGCGCTTTCGGCGTCGCCCAGCGGCACGGTAAAGCTCATATCCTTTTTGCCGTCGCGTCCGGTGGTCTGCAAAATAATATCGACGTTGATGTTCTTCTGCGCCAGCAGGCTGAAGATCTTAAACGACATACCGGGTACGTCCGGCACGTCACGGACGGTCAAAACAGCAATGTCGGTGTCCTTGGCAACACCCTTGATCAGCATACCTTCCACTTTGGTTTCCTCCTTAACAACGGTGCCGGGCACCGGGTTGATGCTGGAAATGACCTCCAGCTCGACATTGTACTTTTTGGCAAGCTCTACGCTGCGGTTGTTCAGCACCTGTGCGCCCAGCGACGCCAGCTCCAGCATTTCGTCAAAGGTGATCTCCTTGAGCTTGGTCGCCTTGGGGATCTTGCGCGGGTCGGCGGTGTAGACACCCTCGACATCGGTAAAGATCTGGCAGCGGTCGGCGTGCAGCGCAGCCGCCAGCGCCACGGCGGAGGTATCGCTGCCGCCGCGTCCCAGCGTGGTGATGTCATCGCTGCGATTCAGCCCCTGAAAGCCCGCCACGACCACCACGCGGTTGCGTGCCAGCTCGCTTTCGACGCGCTCGGTGTTCAGGCGCTTGATGCGCGCCTTGGAGTAGGCGCGGTCGGTGTTGAAGCCCGCCTGCCAGCCGGTCAGGCTGACGGAGGAAACGCCCAGCTCCTGCAGCGCCATCGCCAGCAGAGAGATGGAGATTTCCTCGCCCGCAGCCAGCAGCATATCCATCTCGCGGTGCGAGGGGTTGCAGCTGATCTCCGCCGCCTTGGCGATAAGATCATCGGTGGTGTCGCCCTGTGCCGAAACCACGACCACCACATCGTTGCCCGCGTTGCGGGTGTTGCGGACGATGCGGGCGACGTTAAAGATGCGGTCGCGGTCGCGGACCGAGCTGCCGCCGAATTTTTGTACGATCAGACCCATAGCTATCCTTTTCCTCCTCTATATCATCTTACCACTGCGCCGGTGTTGTCGGCGAGCAGTCGATGCACGGTAAAGTGGTTCAGCACGCCCGGCTGCTGCAGGGCGGCTTCGGCGCGGGCAAAAAATTCTTCATCATCCTTATGCACCACCGCCATAATGGTGGGACCCGCACCGGAAATATACACCGCCAGCGCGCCCAGGTCCTGCGCCAGCTCAAATACCTCGTCGCCGCCCTCGATCAGCGGCAGGCGGTATTGCTGGTGCAGCACATCCTTGGTTGCCACGCCCAGCAGGGCGTAGTTGCCCTCGCAGAAGGCGGCTGTTGCCAGCGCCGCGCGGGACAGATTGTACACGGCGTCCTTGTGGCTGACCATCTGGGGCAGCGCCGCGCGCGCCTTGCTGGTCAGCAGGCGGAAATCCGGCACAAACGCCGCAAAGGCAAGCTCGGGGTCGATGTTTTTCTTGACGCTGTACACCTGCCCCTCGTCGATCACGCTGGTGACAAACCCGCCCAGCATCGCCGGGGCGACGTTGTCGGGGTGACCTTCAATGGAGGTCGCCAGCGTCAGCATCTGGCGGCGGGTCAGCTTGTTGCCCAGCAGGGCGTTGGCGCCCAGAATGCCCGCCACAATGCAGGCGGAGCTGGAACCAAGACCGCGCGCCATCGGGATGTCGTTGCGCTGGGTGATGCGCAGCCCGCGCAGGGGCAGCCCCAGCTGGTCGTAGACGACCCGCGCCGAGCGGAACACCAGATTGTTGGAACCCGCGGGGACGTGGGTGCCGTCCACCGAGGTGATCTGGATGCGGTCGCTTTCCTCAAACGTAAAAACATTGTGCATCGAAACCGCCAACCCCAAGGAGTCAAACCCCGCGCCCACGTTGGCGCTGGTTGCCGGTACGCTTACTGTTACCATACTATGCCGCCCCTCTTTATTCTGCCAGCTGTTTCATCGCCAGCTTTACGCTGCCGCCCAGAACCGCCAGCTTTTGGCGCAGGGCGTCGATGTCCGCTTCGGTCGCGGTGTCGATGCGGCAGGCAGCCTCGCCGTCGGCTTCCCACAGAAGCTGCCCGGCTCCCGCCACGCTTTGCAGCACCGCGCCCGAAACGCCCGCCGCGCGGACATACCACGGGTACACGCCGGTATCCTTAAGCTGCCCCTCCGGCTTTTCCGCTTCGGTCCAGAACAGGCTGTCGTGGATCTTTACGCCCTCTTTTAAGGCGTCGATGACGTCCGCCACCACGGCGCTGGCGGTAGGCAGCTTGCCCGCGCCCTTGCCGTAGAACACGACATCGCCCAGCATATCGCCCCGCATCAGCACGGCGTTAAAGACATCGTCCACGCCCGCCAGCTGGTTGGCGTTGCTGACCATCATCGGCTCGACCCCGGCAGCCATTACGCCGCCGGCGTTTTCGTCATACCAAGCGATCAGCTTGATGGCGCTGTCCATCTGCTCGGCAGATTTGATGTCCGCCACCGTAATGTCGCGGATGCCCCGCGTGGGGATGTTGTCGGGGTAGACGTGATGCCCGCAGGCAAGGCTGGCAAGGATGGCGATCTTACGGCAGGCATCGCGCCCGTCCACATCATCGCCGGGGTCCTTGGTTTCGGCATAGCCGAGCTGCTGGGCAATGTGCAGCGCCTCGTCAAAGCCCATATTTTCGCGCTTCATCTTGGTCAGCATAAAGTTGGTGGTGCCGTTGACGATGCCGCAGATGCGGCTGATATGATTGGCGGCAAGGCACTGGTGCATCGGGGTGATGATGGGCGTGCCGCCGCCCACGCTGGCCTCAAACAAAAAGGCGGCGTTGTGCGCCTTGGCGAGCGCCAGCAGCTCGGCACCGTAGCCAGCGACCATCTCCTTGTTGGAGGTGCAGACGCTGCGCCCGCTTGCCAAGCACTTACGCACATAAGGCAAGGCAAAGCGGGTGCCGCCGATGGTTTCGACCACGACCTTGACCTCGGGGTCGTTTAAGATGGTGTCGATGCTGTCGGTAAACAGCGCCGCATCGGGCGAGGCGGAAAAATCCCGCACGTCAAGGATGTACTTGACCTCCACGGGTTCGCCCACGCGGCGGGCGATGGATGCCGCATTGCGGCGCACAACCTCCAGCACACCGCTGCCCACGGTGCCAAAGCCCAGAATCGCAATTTTAGCCATTGGTATACTCTCCCTATTCCCTATACACTTTTTACACGCCGCGGTGGATCTCCACCACGCAGGGCTGGTGCGAAAGCCGCAGCAGCATTTCCTCCACCGTCATCTGCATAGTGCCGGTGCGCACGGTGACCTCGACCTGTGCGGTGCCGTTTTCGGGGCGGGACTGGTTGATGGTCATAATGGAGCCGCCCGCCGCCGAAATGCCCGACAGCAGCGTTTGCAGTGCGCCGGTCTTGTCCAGCAGGGTGGCAACAACGGTCAGCGTGTCGCGCCCGGTTTCGGCGTCAAAGACGCAGTCCTTATATTTATAAAATGCACTGCGGGAAATGCCCGCCTGCTTGGCAGCCGCCGAAATGTTGGCGACCTCGCCCGATGCCAGAAGCTGCTTTGCCTGCAGCACCTTGCCGAAAACCTCCGGCAGGACATCTGCCTGTACCAGCAGGTACTTATGCTGGGTCATTGTGTTGCCTCCTCGCAAACAAATGTAGTATCAACGTGTACCATCTTACCACACCGGGGCAGCGGTTGCAAGGGGTTTTGGCGCATTTGACCGCTTTTTAGCACTTTGTACAGGAACCTTGGTGGAAAACTCCGTGTTTTTGTACGGCGGTTGTATGTGCGTGGTAGAAAAACACCCGCCTAATCTGTCGGATGTGTAGGGGCGGTCATTGACCGCCCGCGCAGCCATACCAAAAATGCGATGGTACGGGCAAACGGCACGGGCGAGCAATGCTCGCCCCTACAACCTAACAGGCAAATTTGCGTCAACCGCACAATTCCCCGGCGGGGTGAGGTCACCCCGCCCTACAGGGCAATAAAATTATACCACAGTTTTTCAACAGAAAAACACCCGCCCTTTGGCGGCTGCCAAAGGGCGGGTGTTGGTTGTGTGTTATCAGGCGGCGGGCTCGGTGGTTGCGGTGGGCTGCACAAGGTAGCTGTCCTCGGGCAGGTTGTCCTCGGTATAATAGCCCTTCTGTCCGCCGGAGGAGATTGCGCCGTTTGCGGTGTTAAAGTACTTCTCTACGACGTTTTCGCCCACCGGGAATTCCTTGTACGGCAGGTCTGCCTGCAATTCTTCCATCAGGTTTTTCCACAGCTGCTGGATGGGTCCGCCGTTTCCGGCGCCGTACTGGGTCATATCGGTCGGGCGGTCAAAGCCCCACCAGATGGCGGTGCAGTAGTAGGGGGTCAAGCCGGCAAA